>CAYNQP010000210.1:0-6700 GCA_964399325.1 uncultured Pirellulales bacterium | reverse complement strand
GCTGTTGTCGGAGTTGGCCATCCCAAACGTAGTGAGCTGTCCCTCACCACCCGGCCACACGAGTTTGCCTGTGACCCCGATGTCCCAGTTCTGCCCTTGACCGAGGTCAGCAGATGCCACTGCACCTACCACCAGTATGGCGACCGCCGAAAGTGTCATTGTCCGTACCATGATTAGATTCCTTTCCACGTGATGTTTCTCTCTCTGTTTTCTCTCAAATCGCCGACGGCACGTCGGTGATCACAGCGTTACATGCGGCAGACTAGCATCTACCGAACCACATCTCTTTCCCGGGACATCCGTCTCCCGGGCTCTTCACATCATCCGCCTCGTGACACCTCCTTTCTCCCCGCATGCGACCGTGACATCCGCATCGCGCGTCTGCTCCACCGCACCGGTGGCGCGACTTTCTGACGGCGCACCCCGTGCGCCCACGCATAATAAGAACTCACTCTCTCTACATGGAACTCAGCGCGCACTCCCAGCGTCCGGCTCGATTCTACTTTTCAGGCTCGACGCCCATACCGCGCACCGCCACCGCTAGACATAGATGTCACGGTGTCCGGGACAGCAAGAAACGCACACTCTCTCTTAATGTGGAAGCTTTGGGTTTACCTACAAACTGCCTCCGTAGCGTCAACTACTTCCGAGGCCGGCTCGATGGACCTACCTTGAGCCAATACGGACACATTGTCCGACGTGGATGAGCTGGCCTCGATCTATTTACCGAGTACCTCTCATCACCCTTGGGGCTGAAGTCGAATTGCGATGCCGTTACGTCTTGCGGCGCTACCGCGGACAACGATGTGTCCGCGCGGCGCAACAAAGCACAAGACAAGTGGGGAGGAATTACCTCACCCGCACCCAACCGACTCGATCCGTCTTCCATCCTGTCAAGCGCAGCGACGCCACAGAGATGGTCAACAGACGGCACTAACCTCCGGTTCCCTGTCCTCCTCCGTAACCTGCCGAGGCTCGCATTCACTAGGCCAGCCTGACAGCTATTGAGGTGGGCTTTACTAATGACATGCACTATACAGATTCGTTCGCATTTGTCAAGTCCTAAATGCGGAAAATCCCAAATTATCGGACGGAACGCAGCGCCGCGATGGTGCGGGCGAATCGGCTATCGACGAGCGACTATATTACTTGGTTTGCCGCGACAGGTCAACTACCCTCTGTTCAGGGAACGTCACCACGCTATAATGCCCTGGTGTTTGCGGTGTTGCGATATTGTGAGGTCAACTACCCATGGCTAGAGATGAAACCGTCGAGCCCCAACCGCTCGAGACCGTCGAGCCGATAGGCAAGCGTGCCCTTATTCGCAAAGACGAGGACAAGAAAGAAACCAAAGGCGGCATCAAGCTTCCGGACAATATCGAAATCCCGACAATCACGGGACGCATTGTCGCGGTCTCCGCGGAAATCGAGACCACGCCCGAGATCCCACTGGCCCGATATGACAAGGTGTTGTTCAATCCTAAGGGGGCCATTCCCGTTGATTTCGAGGGCGACAACCGCCTGTTCGTCGTCGAGGTCGAGAACGTCGTCGCCGTCTTTCGCAAGGCCTGAGCCCGGCGCGTTGAAGAAATGCAACCGGCAGAGGACGACTTCCCCGCCCACAGACGTGTTATCCTCCGCGTTCGCGCCCTGCCTGTCAGGAGTTTTTCAGTTACCGTGGAACTTTCACCGCCGGCCATCCGACTTTAGAGTAGATAGAGAGTCATGAAGGCCGGCGTCGAAAAAGAATTCGTGCGATTCTGGGAGCAGACCTGGGACAAGGTCAAGGCCTACATGGTCTGCGCCGGCAGCAATAGAAGTGACGCGGATGACCTGGCCCAAGAGTGCTATCTGCGTGCCCTGCGAAATTGGGAACGCTTCGACGGCACGGGCAGCCGGCGGGGGTGGCTGTTCGCGATCGCCCGCAATACGCGCGCCGACTGGTTCCGCAAGCAATTCCGGGAAACACGCGTGTCCGACGCCGCTGACAAACCTGAGGCCGGCGCGGTGTCACCGGCATCGGGCGTGGACGACATCGAGATGATTTGGAGGACCGTCGAAGGTCTCGAAGCGGAGTACCGAGAGGTCATCCATTTGCGATTCGCCGCCGACCTCAGTTACGCAGAAATCGCCGAGATGCTCAACGTACCGATCGGAACGGTCCGGTCGCGACTGCATCGCGGCTTGAAGGCTGTGCGAGAACGAATTAAGGAACGGGAAGATGAAACCTGAGATCGTAGAGCGCCTCGCCATCGACCGCGCGCTGGGCGAGTTGAATGAGGACGCCGCGGCCCTGTTCGATATGTATCTCGCCGAACACCCCGAGGCGCAAGAGCGGGCGCGGCGCATGTCAGATACCTGCACACAGACGCGAAGAGCAATCGATAGGAGAACGCAGGAAGCGGATATCCGGAGTCCCTCTTCGAGGATTCGTCCGCACTGGGTGCATTGGACACGTGCCGGACGCGTGGCGGCTCTTGTGGCCATCTCACTAGGCATCGGAGTCACCGTGGGGCGATGGTCCCAATCCTCGGCCCCGGCGCTCGGGCACGCGGTCGTCCGGGCAGAACCTGTGGCGTCCGCCTCGGATGGTTGGCAGCAGGTCCTCAGCAGTCAGGGACAAGGCTTCTGGCAGAGCAAAGCACTGGCTCTTTTGCAGACCACACCGTATACCGCTGCCGGATCGTACGCCTCTCAGACGAACCTCTGGGGAAAATACAAACAGATCAGAAAGGAGTGGAGCTATGAATAAATCTATCGCGAATCATGTTCTTCTGATCGTCTACAGCGCTATGGTCTTACTGGCCGGCTGTTTTCCGGAAGACACCCTTGATTGGTCGGCTGATGGTTCGGTCGGTCTGCTAAGGACGAATAGTGCTTTGTGTCTTGTCGACGGACAGACGGGCAAGCTCACGCCCATTCAAGCCGAAGGTGTAATGCCCTGGCCTGGCATTTCACGGGATGGCAGTCAGATCGCCTACAGCAGCGAAGCCCTGTGCTCAACGCTGGCAGAAGGATTGAGCACATTGCCGGTGAGCCAGCGAAGGATGATAGAGAATGACGCCCAGTCGCTGCGCGATAAGATCCTCAGCAACGCTTTGACCGTAACGGATTTCAACTCGATTCCGGACGACATGTTCGGTCGTAGCAACGCGTACAACGCGTGGGCAGTGCGCACTCTGTGCGAGAACGCCGACGAGACGCTGGCGCGGAAGTTGGGGGATAAGCTTGTCCAGCAAGGGAGAAGATCGACGCTGGAATGCTGCCAACTCGTCACCGTCTCCCGTGCCAACCCCAACCACAAGACGATCGTGCTCACCAGCGTGCTTCCGATCTACTGCCCGCGTTTCTCACCCGATGGGAAGTACCTGGCCTATCTCGCTTTTCATGGCGAGAAACTCGAGCAAGCACACCTGTTCGTTGCCTCCCTGCAACAGACCATGCCCGCTGTGCACGTAGCATCCAGAGTGGCTCTGGGCTTCGATTGGCGAAAGGACAGCCAAGCCATCGCCTACCTGCAACAAGAGGCCAGCGATGCCATTCTCGGTGTCATCTTCGAACAACAGATAAGCGACAGCAATGGCAGGCTCATAGAAGAGATCTCTACCGACGCTTCCGCCGATCCGCTGGAGATGCACCATGGTACGGGACAGACGAAGCAACTTGTGGGAACGCTGTTCGATCCAGAGGCAAAGGTCGCCTATGGCGTGGGAGAACGTTTGTTCTTTTCGAGTGTTTCAGGTCGCATCCCGACCAGCGACCTCGACGAGCCCACGTACATGCTGTTCTGCTACGACTTCGTCACAGGCGCTGTGACGGATGTTCTTCCCGCAGAGGCGCCGGCCTATGTCGGCCAGACCGTCAACTTCTTTTCGCTCTCGCCCGACGGCCAGCGGGTCCTGTTGCCCATGCCGAAGAATCGTTTCGCCATCTATGAACTTGGCACCAAGTCACCTGACGTACCTATCCTTGAGGCAGAGCAATTCGGCGAGGACGCGCCCAAGTTCCTACCCAGTTGGAGAGGCAACGATAGAGTCTCCTGCCTGGTCTCCGAACAGAGCCACTTCCTGACCAGCGACAAGGGACAGCCGCATCCGCGCAAAGAGGTCGTCATGCTGGACGCCACCGGAAACTACCAGAGCACGCTGAGTGCGGATTGGCCCGACGACGCCGTTCCGGGAGAGTAAGTAGTAAATGCGCTATCGCTTGATAACGGTGCCGAGAATCTCGACGGCCAGTGACGATGGCAGTCCTCTTCGAGCGACATCGATGGCAGTCCGAGCCTCTTCGGGCCGTTCCATCTGGTAATAGACGTAGGCCAGCAGGAACTGCAACTGCGGCGCATCGCCCGCCTCCGAACGCTTCGCCAAGTCATTGAATCGGCCGATGAACGCCTCCGGGCCACCCGAAATCCAGACGAGGTCCGTTCTCTGCAAGGCACGGTTCGGGTCGAGTTCGATCGCTTTCGCAAGCGATAGCGCGCTGCCGACGAACTCTCCTGTAGCAAACAGCGCCTGACACTTTCCAAGGTAGGCGCGGGGGTCGCCCGGGTTGTACACCGAAGCCAACGCGAAAGACTCGGCGGCCCGGAAGCACTTGCCCTGCTGCAAATACGACTGGCCCGTCTGCAAGTGACGCTCACACGCGCTCTGCGAAAACGCAGATTGTAAGGGCGCATGATCATTGGCCTCCACGCCGGTCTGTTCCCCGGGATCAGTCGCATCGTCGCTACCCGAGGCCGTACGCAGCCGCTGCAGCAAAGGACCTATGCGATCCGTGGAAGTCGCATCAGGCGTCTTCAACTCATCTCGGACATATCCACCGCGACTCGGCGCCGTCTCACCACGGTTGGTCTTCAACGCGGCCGAGTCCGTGGATAGGCGGCCCAGGTAAGCCGCCGGCGCGTCGAATGCACGAGACGTTTCTTCGACACGCCGCAAGGCTGGCAACTCGCTGGAGTCGCCTGCCTGACGCTCCTCGGTGAGAGCCCGTGCCTGTGACGACAACGAAGCATCCGCCGCGCTTCTCTGTGCCAGCAAGGCCGTGCTCAAGGTCAGGTGGGAATCGCGCTGCGGGTCGTAGAGTCGCAAGCCGGGTCCTGAATACGTCCTGGATTCCACGCCCGGAACATTGTCGGACACCGTGGCGTCGCTCTCTTGGACTGTGGCACGCGGGAGCTCTACGGTGGCCGAAAGCAGGCGCGCCGTTTCCTGCAAGATCTCCCGCTTGCGTGAGAGACTATCGTCCATAGACGGACCTTGCGGCACTTGCGGCTGAGGGTTCCGTGAGGTCTGCGTCTGTTCGGCAGACCGATCGCGTTCGAGAGTCAGGCTGCGTTCCAACTCAATCGCATCGGTCTGGACTTGCCCGAGTCGACGCTGAAGCTCCTGCAACTGCTGTTGGTATGGCTCTGGGCCGGTGGCTTGCGAACGGCCAACAGGCGGTTCACCCGGTCCATCCGCCGCCACGCCAGGCACCTCGTCGGGCCCTTCCGACAGGGTCCCTCTCCGCAAGCGGGCTCCCGTGGAAGAATCGATCTGCCCTGTATCCGCCTCCGTCCCTGCCGATACTTGGGCCATCGCGGAAGCGGTCGGGTATGGAGCACTCGCCGCGGTGTCACCCTGTGACCGCGCGCTCGCGCCGGTGCCCGGTGCAACGGGCGTAAAGACAGACCCACGTCCCGGCTGCAAAGTCGTGACAGTCCCAGTCGGCGAGTAGAAGGTGCCATAACCGAGTGGAGAGTTCGCGACATCCGACGGCTCTGTGTACCTCATGAAAGAGTCCAGGGCCGTCGAACCCAGCGACGCATCGATGCTGGTCGTCGAACGGTACGGCACACCGCCATGAAAGTACTTGCCACCAGCGACATTGCCGGTGACGAGGAGGTTGCCGCTATTGTCAATAGGACTAGGCGTCTCGACCAGGCTGCGCCGATAGCTGCTTGGCGGCACTGTTGCCGAGGGCACCGGGTTTCTCACGGTGGAAGGACTGTATCCCCGAGTTTCGCCGACAAGCCACACCAGCAGCACACAGCCCACCATGAGGGCCAGGCTTGTCCGCATCCCCCTTCGCGTCGGCACGTCGGCGTTGTGAGGCAACTCAAGTTCTCTCATACTTCGGTCTCTCCGCCCAGCTCAGCTTGGACGCCAGCGTTTGCCATCGCGTCCGCAGCGGGTTGTTCACAACGAGGAAGCTGCTCTGCTCGCGCGCGACTCTCACCGCATCGTTCGCGGACAACCCCCGTGAGACTTGCCCATCAATGGAGACCGTCGTGCCTTCATTGACCCGCGTGCAGCAGACCTCGACGACACTACCGGCATCGATCACAATCGGCCGAAAGCTCAGCGAATGCGGACAGATGGGCGTGATGACCATCGCCTCCATCGCGCCGGCGAGGATCGGCCCGCCGGCCGAGAGATTGTAGGCCGTCGAGCCCGTGGGCGTGGAAACAATCAATCCATCGCTGACGCAGCTTGCCACGTGCTGGCCGTCCACGGCGATCCTCAACTCGATCATCCGAAAAGGAGGACCGGCCGTAATGAAGACGTCATTGACAGCCGTCGAACGGAACCTCTCCGCGCCTTCGGCGTTCTCAGAGACGCGACAGCCAAGTAGCATCCGCTTCTCGATGGGCGTCCGGCCCGAGACGATGTCATCGAAGAAGTTCTTCACCTCATCCAGGCTGAACTCCGCCAGAAAA
>CAYNQP010000209.1:5851-6706 GCA_964399325.1 uncultured Pirellulales bacterium | reverse complement strand
ATTTTTCCGAGCAGGTCGAGATCGTGGGGCAGCAGGCCGGCCTCGACGTCGTTGCCGAGCAGGTTGCAGAGCGTCCGGCGGAAGTACTCGTGCCGCGGGTACGACAGGAAGCTGCGCGAATCGGTCAGCATGCCGACGAACCGGCTCAGCAGGCCCATATTGGCCAGGGTCCGCATCTGGTCCTCCATGCCGTCCTTCTGGTCGAGGAACCACCAGCCGGAGCCGAACTGCATCTTGCCGGGGGCCGAGCCGTCCTGGAAGTTGCCGATCATGGCGGCCAGCAGGGCGTTGTCGCGCGGGTTGAGGTTGTAGAGGATCGTTTTGGGCAGCCGGCCCTGGACGTCCAGACGGTCCAGGAACCTCGCCAGGGGCCGGGCGATCTCGAAGTCGCCGATGCCGTCGCCCCCGACGTCCGGGCCGAGCTTCCTGAGAAGGCGGGTCGAGCTGTTGCGCAGGGCCCCGAGGTGGAGCTGCTGGACCCATCCGCGCTCGGCGTCCATGAGGGCGAACTCGTACATCATGGCCGATTTGAGTTGCAGCTTCTCGCGCTCGGCCAGCGCCTTGCCGGATCGTATCTTGGCGATGATGCCGTCCAGCTCGGCCTCGGTGTACTCCTCGGCATAGGCGGTGTCGATCCCGTGGTCGGAGAGCCGGCAGCCGTGCTCGTGGAAGAACTCGTGCCGTTTGCGCAGGGCCGTGATGTAGCTGTGAAAGTTGCCGATGTCGATGTCGCACAGCGGTTCCAGCTTGTCGATGAACGCGTTGAGCTTGGGCAGGTCTTCGGTAGCCATGCCTTGGTCCGGCCGCCACGCCGTGTGTACCTTAATCTCGAAGTCATCATATTTGATCTTGCGG
>CAYNQP010000209.1:0-5841 GCA_964399325.1 uncultured Pirellulales bacterium | reverse complement strand
AGCTTCTCGATAAAAGCATTCAGACCGTAGAGGTCTTCCACCGCCATAGCCATATCCGGCCGCCAGGCTGCGTGCACCTTGATCTCGAAACCGCTGTGGCGGATTCTCCTGTGGTGCTCGAGTGTGTCGAGCGGATCCTCCGTCGTGCAGACGAGCTTGACGTTCATCTTGCGCATGATGTTGCGAACGCTGAACTCCCGCGAGCGCAGCATCTCGCTGCAAGCGTCGTAGATGCTCCGGGCGGTCTTGGGGTCCAACAGCTTGCCGGTGATTCCGAACAGGCGGCGCAGCTCCAGATGCGTCCAGTGGTACAGCGGGTTGCCCAGGCAGTACGGCACCGTCGCGGCCCATTTCTCGAACTTCTCATAGTCACTCGCGTTGCCGGAGCAGTATTTCTCCGCGATGCCGTTGGCACGCATCGCCCGCCATTTGTAGTGGTCGCCGTAGAGCCAAGCCTGCGTGAGGTTCTCGAACTGGTGGTCCGAGGCGATCTGATGGGCCGGCAGGTGACAGTGGTAATCGTAGATGGGCATCTGGGCCGCGTGGTCGTGATACAGGAGTCGCGCGATCTTGGTTTGAAGCAGAAAGTCTTCGGTCAAGAATTGGCTGGTCATTGCTCTCCCCAACTGCTCGGGTTGACTGTCATTCCTTCTTGTCTTGTCGGTCCTGGTCGCCTCGGGCCTGCGGTTTGGCCACGGGCTTCTGGAAGGCGGCCATCTTCTTGGCCCAATCGGCCATCTCGCCGTGCGTTTTCTGGAGCCGCTCGGAGCGGACCTTGGGCTGCTTCTTCTCCTCCTGTCGCATCTTGTAGTCGTAGATGCCGTAGGCGATCCACCCGCCGCCAACCAGAACCGTGCCGATGATCATGACTGTCCAGAACATAGCGTCCTTCCCTTCCAATACGCTCGGTCGGCCAGAAACCCTATCGGGGCACAACTGGCCGGATAGTAATCGAATCTTCCGGGCCGGTCAACCGGGCACCTATCGCTTCTTGGGGCGGCCCCGTAATTCTGCAAGAATCGATTCCGGGATCCGCCTGCGTGCGGTACAATAGGAGTATGATTCGCAAGATCGTGAAACGGCATTGCTTGGATCAGTACTCGGAGATAGAAGACAACCTTTGGTATTGGCTCAGCCGTCCGCCCGAGGAGCGTCTCGCCGCGGTCGATGAGTTGAGACGCCAGTTCAATGGACCTACCCAGCGACTTCAAGGAACTGCTCGAGTTATTCAACGCCCGCAAGGTTGAATACCTCATCGTCGGGGGCTACGCCTTGGCCTTCCACGGCGCTCCTCGCTACACCGGCGATTTCGATCTGTTCGTCAAGCCCTCGGCGAATGACCGGGTCGGGCACCTGTCAACGTCGTACAGTGACGGCGGCGGGATATGGCAAGCAGTTGCTCTATGGTCTGTGTGGACATTGGAGGGAGATGTCTTCAAGCGCTCGCCAAGCTGCGATTCGAGAGCTGCCGTCGGTCGTGGCGCTGGGCTATGATTCCGTGCGGTTCCCGCTGTCGACGGATTTGGTCTTGGTCATCCGTCGCCATGTTATGTCGATGGCTACGACGAGGAAGATCATGCGGATCAGCTCCCCTCCCGGCTGGCGGTCCGGCGCGCTGCCGATCAGACAGTAAGCAGCCATTATCCCGGCACATGCCAATATTGCTGCTGTGTATCTCATGCTCTGTCTCTTCCCCCGCCGCCGCGTTGAAACGGCAGAACGATATCCTCACGCTGAGCGTGACAACAGGTGTCTTACCAGACATACGCTTTTGCGGGGCTCTCAACCACCGGCCCCTGCAAAGTCGTTGTCAACAGTCTACAATCAATCCTGCGATGATCTCGTCAAGGATGCTTCCGTCTGGGTGCAGTATCGGCACGAAAGAGGGAGCGGATAAGGTAAAAGTCAATCGTAAAGGGCGATGCGCCAGAGCCTTTGTCCGAGGTTTCGCCGGCAGGGGTGTTCCTGGGCGCGGGGCTCTGACGGCCAGGGAATTCCTGGTTGGAGCAAGCCATCGGCGAGCCTCTGCGGTGCCGTGGCTCAGGGGTGGACATTCGTCGATCCGGTCCTTACGGAACCGGCCATCCCCCGCAGAATAGCCGTCGGTCTGGCGGTGATTGTGGCCGCAGAGCGCATCGGCAAAGGATTGTAGGGGACGGATTGCTGTGGCGAATTACGAAGTGGCTCATTGGGACGATATCGAAGCGGTGCGGTGCCCGTGTGGGTTTGCCCGGAGGGCGTGTGCCGCACCGGACAATTCCGTCGCGACGCTGCACAGGGTCGACAGCCAGGCCGATTCCAGGGCCCACTACAACAAGGGCCATACCGAGTTCTACCTCGTGCTCGAGGGCGAGGGCCATATCGAGCTGGATGGCCAACTCGTCCCGGTCAGGCCCTACAGCACCGTCATGATCAAGCCGCTCTGCCGCCACCGCGCCATCGGCAAGCTCCGTTTCGCCAACGTCTGCATCCCCCCTTCGACCCCGCCGACGAGTGGTTTGATTAGCATCCTGTTCGTGCTGATGGTATAATACGCCCATGATTCGCAAAGTCGCCAAGCTGTATCACATGGCCGAGTACGACGAGGTGAGAGAGAACCTTCGCTATTGGCTCAGCTGCCCGCCGGAAGAACGCCTTGCGGCCGTCGACGAGCTTCGACGCCAGTTCTATGGAGATTCCCACCGACTTCAAAGAGTTGCTCGAGTTATCTACAGCGACGATGCCGCTGCCGCTGAGCCCGAGGCCGACTCCTGATTCGTACAGACTATCCGAAGGTGCCGCCACACCCGAACTCTCCCGCCTACACCTCACCCGTCATGTCGAGCGCAGGAGGGCGCAGTCCGCATAGCTCACAACGCACGCTCACATGACCTTCCCCTTTGTGCTCATGTGCCAAACGGATCAAAGATATCCAGATTGGATACTGGTATTTCAATCAATCTGGCTATTCCTGTTGTCGCGTTTTCTGGGAGACCACGCTTGGGCATGTAGAACCCCACACAGCCTCGTTGCTGTTGATGCCGCGGATCACCTAGATTCTTCCAGTCATAAATGTTGAGTGCGAAGATACATGCCCACCTTCCATCATCCATCTGCTCCCATACACACTCATAGACGCATCTGTCATTGAAGCATGATATCCGGTCGATCTTTCCTGCCTCTCGGTTCTTCTTGATAATGCTGACGAATAGCGGGAACTGTATACGTGGTTCCTCGAACGCAACCTTGTTTCCGCGCTTGACGCCAACGGCTGTTGGAGGGTCGACCCAATTGTGGGTCTTTCTGGGTAGGTAGGTCTTGTAGAGAGCGCCGTGGAATGCTTTCACACAACGCGTAATAACTCCTTTCAAGTTTATGCCTTCGAGAGCCAATACTGGCCTTTGATTCTCCGGGTTTTCGTACATGTTCACCTTCAATCGCAGTTTCCCCCTTGGAGGATAGATGTGGTGCAGAGCATATATAAGCTGTCCAATGATTTCATCTGTCGTAGACTCTTTCTGATTACACCTTGCGTGTGTGGGTAATATCAGCGGTTTGGTGCGATCGCAAGGTAAGAAGATGGCCTTTGGCGGAACATGATCGCGCGTTGGACGCTCCTTGTCTCCGAACCTCCTCCCGCAGAGATAACAGAACGGGAGCTTTCGGGCCTCCTGCAATTGAGCGTGGCTCATTATCTCCATGGTACTTGCCTCATTGCTCAGGCAAAACGGCGCATACGATTGTCCTTCTGCCGCTCTACTGGCGCAGCTGTGATCCAACCACACGCTAATCAGCAACCTATCGCGCGGAGCAAGTCGAGGGTGCTTCCGTCTGGCGCTTGTATCGGCCGGAGGAAGGGGGGATATAAGTGAAAGAATCAAAAAGCAAAGATCAAAATGGGCGCTGCTGGGGCCTCTTGGCATTTTGCTTTTTGCGTTTTGGGGTTTGATATTGCCCGGCGGCCGGGTTGGTGGGGCGTGATTTTTTGGCCGGATGGGGGGTTTACAGGCGGGGCGGGCGGCGTTAGAATACGGGTCTGTTTGGCCGACGTAGCTCAATGGTAGAGCGCAGCTTTCGTAAAGCTGAGGTTGAGAGTTCAAGTCTCTCCGTCGGCTTTCGGCGTTTCCGGGGGGGGGCTTCCGGGGCATTCGGAGAAATTCCTTGCTACCATTGTCGGTGGTGGTGTTGTATCCTGTGGGCAACGCGTCAAACGAAAGGTGGACCTGAGCAGGCAGGAGAGTTGACTATGGACTCAGAGTCGAAACGCTCGACGGATGATACGACGCCGCAGGCGCGGAGCGTCCAGCACGAACTGTACCGCAAGATGTCGCCTGCGGACAAGCTCACGCTGGTCTTCGAGACGTATCACACCGGCAAGCGGCTCGCGATGGCGGGGATCAAGATGCGAAACCCGCACGCCAACGACGAGGAGATCTGGCAGCTCTGGGCCCGGGAGCAGCTTGGCACGGAGCTTTACGACATGGCATATGGGGCGCTGAGCTGTGAGTGAATTGCGCGAAATCCAGGTCCTGGAGCGGCTCGCCGAGGTGCTCGACACGCTCGGCATTCCGTACGCGATCGGCGGCTCCATCGCCAGCAGCGTCTACGGCACGGTGCGCTTCACCCGAGACGCCGACATCGCGATGCTGCCCTTCACATCGGCGGCCGACAAGTTCTACACCCTGCTCAAGGACGAATTCTACGTCAATGAGGAGGCGATGCAGCAGGCCTTGGGCTGCTGCGGCACGTTCAACATCATCCACTTCGACACCGCCTTCAAGATCGATATTTTCCTGCTCGGCCCGAGTGATTTCGAGCAGCAACTCCTGGTCCACAGCAAGATGGTGCGGCTGGGGGAGACGCCCGAGAGCGACCTCTGTTTCGTCTCGCCGGAAGATGTGATCCTCCTGAAGCTGCGTCGCCTGGGTGAATCGGATGGCTTCGAGGAGAGCCAGTGGGACGACATTCTGGGCGTCCTGGCCATTCAGGGCCGGGCCCTGGACCTTCGGCGTCTCGCGGATTACGCCAGAACTCTGGGCGTCGAGGACCTGCTGGAGCGAGCCATCGCGGAGGCGGCGACGTACGTTTGAACATGAATCTCGAACCGAAGAATGCAATGTTCCGTGGACACACGAACGGAGATACGCCGCCCGAGGTGTTGCGGGTGCAGTACGAAATCTGCCGGAGAGTACCGACCGGTCGCAAGCTCGAGTTGGCTTTCAGTATGTACGATACCGGAAGACTACTTGCCTTGGCTGGTCTGCGGATGCTGCATCCCGATGCGAGTGAAGCACAGTTGCAGCGTCTGTGGGCCCTCAAGCATCTCGGCCCGGAGCTTTTCGAGCAGGTCTACGGAGACCCTCAGCATGGGTGAGGTACATCACATCGACGTGGTGCACCGGCTCATTGACGTGCTCGACGCTTTGGGCATTCCCTATGCTATCGGGGGCTCGATGGCCAGTTCCGCCTATGGGCCTATGCGTTTCACGCAGGATGCTGACATCACAGTTCAGCCGTTTTCTTCGGTTGCCGACAAGTTCTATGATCGGATCAAGGACGAGTTCTACGTCAGCAAACAGGCGATGCAGCACGCCCTGAGCACCTGCGGCAGCTTCAACGTGATCCACTTTGAGACCTCGTTCAAGATCGACCTCTTCGTCCAGGGGCCCGGCGAATTCGAGCAACAACTGCTGGCCCGCAGCAGGAAGGTGCGGTTGACAGAGGGCGGCCGGAAGGAGCGCTGCGTCGTTTCGCCGGAAGATATTGTCCTGCTGAAGTTGCGTTGGTTTCGAGACACCGACGGCACGTCCGAACACCAGTGGGACGATGTCCGAGGGGTTTTGGCCGTGCAGGGAGAAGCCC
>CAYNQP010000208.1:0-6728 GCA_964399325.1 uncultured Pirellulales bacterium | reverse complement strand
ATCGGAGAAGACCGAATCAAACACAAAGCAGACGCTCAGGACGTCGTTGGCCTTGTCGATGACCTTCTCAGGCAGGCGGTTGAGGTGGGCGCCAGCGACATCCATTTCGAGCCTGGCGCATCGGAGCTGAATGTCCGATTCCGGCTGGATGGCGTGCTCAGCTCCATTGAGCGTCTTCCCGCGACGGTGGCCGACAACGTCATTGCCCGGCTCAAAGTGCTTGGTGGCTTGCTGACCTATCGCAATGACATACCTCAGGAGGGGCGACTGGAGATTCCGGGGGCCGCACCGGATAGGGTCATGGACGTTCGCATGGCGGTTTTCCCCACCATCTACGGCCAGCGAGCCGTTGTGCGACTGTTTTACAAGCAGCAAGGGCTTCTGGGACTGCCCCAGCTTGGATTGGCCCGGGAGATTGAAGGCTCTCTCAAGGCCATCGCCGCCCAGAACCAGGGGGTTCTGCTGGTGACCGGTCCGGCCGGCAGCGGCAAGAGTACGACGCTGGCCGCGATTCTACGCTACATCATTCAGACCCTCCCGGGCAAGAGTATCGTGACCCTGGAGGACCCGGTTGAAATCCGGGTCGACGGGGCTACCCAGGTGCCGATCACGCCGCACGGGCAGATGACCTTTCCGACGGCCTTGCGGTCGCTGCTGAGACAGGACCCCCAGGTGCTCATGATCGGTGAGATTCGGGACGCGGAAACGGCCAGGATCGCTATCGAAGCAGGCCTGACGGGGCACTTGCTGATGAGCACGATGCACAGTGGCACGCCCAGCGGTGCGCTGCTGCGGCTGCTGGAGATGGGGATCGAGCCCTACCAGGTGACTTCCAGCATCTCGGCCGTCGTCAATCAGAGGTTGGTCAGAAAGCTCTGTGAGACGTGCCGCAAGCAGGGCGGCGACGGTCAATTCGAGGCGGTGGGTTGCGAGGCGTGTCTCGGTACGGGTTTCAAAGGACGTGTCTTGATTGCAGAGATAGTCCAGTTGGATAGTGACCTGCGTAAGGCGATCCTGGCGAAGGCTGACCTCGAAGAATTGGAGGCCCTGCTTGGCAAGAAGGGGCATCTGCCGCTTCTGGCCAATGGCAGGCGTCTGGTCGAGACGGGTGTCACGACCAGAGCCGAGCTGCAGAAGGCATGTGGAATCGCCTTTCATGGCGATATACGGGGGCACGAATAACAGTGCGGCGATTGAAGGAGTGAGAGTACATGCGCAGGAATCGGACGAATCAAGCGTTTGCGTTGGTGATGTCCGTTGTTGTCTGCGCGTTCGTTGGAGCCGCGGCGCAAGAGCAGGTGGACGGAACCAAGATGTTGACCGTGTATCCCGTGCCACAGACTGCGGGCGCCGCGGAATTGCAGCTTCTTCCCAAGGCGCAGGAGTTGACCGACGCCGACGCTTTCCCCTTTTATGTGAAGGCCGTCAAGTTGTTGCCGAAGGATATGGATTGGCAGAAGATCAAGGCTTGGAGACAAATGCCTGTGAGCCAACTGTCGCAGGAAGAGGTTGGACCGGTGCTTCGACAATTCGGCACGAGCCTCCCATTGTTCGAGCAGGCCGGCAAATGCAAGCGGTGTGATTGGCCGCTCAGCTTTGAAGGCGATCCTCCCATCGATCTCACGGCGTGCCGCAATATGGTGTTTCTATTGGCCCTGAGAGCTCGAGTCGAGTTGGCCCGCGGTGATTGTGCATCGTGTGTAGGAACGCTTCGGACAGGATTGGCCTTGGCCAAGCATTTGGCTGAGGGCCCGAGCGCAATACACCTGCTGGTTGGCGTGGCGGTCGGCGCGATCGTCTACGGCGGGATCGAGCAGTATGTCCAGCAGCCGGGCGCTCTGAGTCTGGAGGCGGCGATTCAAGCGATTCCCAGGCCGCTGTTTGATGAGAAGCACTCAGATCTCTACGGCATGGATGCCGGCAGCCGCAGCAAGGCGCAACTTGTGGTGGGCCGCGCCAATCGGCACGTGATCGCTCTGCAATACATCGAGACCCTCCGGCTGTACGCCACAAGAGCCGGAAAGTGGCCACAGACCCTTGATGAACTCAAGGCGAGTCTGCCGGATGACCCGGTTGCCGGAAAGCCCTTCATGTACAAGCGGCTTTCGGAAACCCAGGTGCTTCTTGAGGGACTGCTGCCGAAGGGCGGCGGCACCAGAGATGTTGTCCGATATGAACTGACTATGGTGAAGTGAGGGACCAGACATGGCAATCTTTCGGTACGACGCGCTAACGACGGGTGGGCGGTTGATGAAGGGGACCATAGAAGCCGGTTCCCCTGATGATGCCAGGCACCTTCTCGGGGACATGGGCCTGGCCGTCAACTCGCTTGACAAAGCCGCCGTCGAGCGATCCAAGACCGCCGTCGGGCGCAGTGAGTTTCTGCTGTTCAATCAGCAACTGGCCTCGATCACCAAAGCGGGCATTCCGCTGGAACGGGGACTACGCGATCTGGCCCAGGACGTTTCCTCGAAAGCGATGCGTAAGCTGATCGACGACATCGCCGGCGACCTCGAGGCCGGGATGAATATCGAAGAGGCATTTCAGAAGCGCGAGAGACATTTTCCGCCGCTCTACGGGCGGATTCTCAAGGCGGGCGTTGAGACGGGCCGCCTCAGCGAGATGCTGACGAGTCTCAACCGCCATCTGGAACTGGCCGGCCATACGCGACGAATCATATTCGAGGCCGTCAGCTATCCCGCGGTCATTTTCGTGCTGGCTTCAGTCATCCTCAGCCTCGTCTTTGTGTTTATCATCCCGCAGTTTCGCACGGTTCTCCAGGAGATGGTCGGGGGACAGCTTAATCCCATCACGACCGCGGTCTTGGGTCTGGCGGCGAATATCGTCCCGTTCTGGATCGGCGTGGGCGGCCTCGTGGCGCTGGTGGTCGCCATCTTTGCGGTCTTGTCGTCCTCGCCCGGCGGGCGCCGATTCAGGGAGACGCTATTCCTGCACGTGCCGGTCATCGGTCGGCTGTATCATCACAGTATTCTGAGCCGCATGGCTGAGGCGATGGCGATGCTGGTTGGAGCCGGATGCGACATGCCTGAGTGCCTGCGGCTTGGCGCCGTCGCCGCCGGCAGCGAGAAACTCGTCCTCGACAGCGAGCGCTTGGCCCAGCAGATCGAGCAGGGCCAAAACATCATGGAAGCCGGTCAGAGGACCGGAATGGTGCCCAGGCTATTTCTGTACTCCGTCCAGCTTGGCGCCCAGCGCAACGAGCTTCAGGATAACTTGCACAGTCTCGGCGACATGTACGCCGACCAGGCGCGCGCCGGGCAGTCCCGTCTGCAAAGTGTCTTGTTGCCCCTGATGCTCATAGTGGTGGGTGGGTTTCTGGCCATGACGATTCTGGCCGTCTTCCTGCCCATGATCCAGGTGATCACGAGTCTGTCTTCTGCAGGCTAAGGAAGGGAACCATGTACGACATTATCACTGTCATCGCCATCTTTCTGGTATTCTTCTACGCCGTGCTGGGCTATGTGAGGCCTGCCATTGCCCTGGTGACCGTGCCCTTTGTGGTCTTCGCCGTTGGCTGCGCAGCGGTCATAGCAGACAAGATCAAGATGGAGAACCTCCTGTGTGCGCCCGTTCTCCTCCTGGTGACGCTGATTGCCATAGCAGTCTCGAAGCGAGATTCGGAGTCGCGTGAGTGGGCCCGTCGATGGGTTTCGTCGATACTGATTATGATTGCCTCAGCCGCCCTCCTGGTGACCGTGTTTGTGGTCTTAGACATCACTGTCGTCGCCATGATTCTGGTGTTTGCCTACGCCGTGCTGGGCTACGTGAAGCCCAGCATTGCCCTGGTGACCGTGCCGTTCGTGGCCGTGGTCATCGCCTTCGTAGCGGTCACAGCAGACAGAGGGGAGAACCTCCTGTTTGTGCCTGTTCTCCTTCTGGCAACGCTGATTGTCATAGCGGTCTCCAACCGAGATCCCCAGTCGCGTGAATGGGCCCATCGATGGGCTTCGTCGATACTGGTCATGATCGCCTCAGTTCTTCTCCTGGTGACCGTCTTCGTGATCTTCCATGTGATCGGAGCCGGTTTTGTCCTGCCCTTGTTCTTCCTTCTGGGTGTGGGGGCAATCATCGCGTCTCTTATCAGCTATGGCGTGAGTTCGCGGAAGGCGGCCGCCATGTACGTCATCTCGACGCTCGGCAGCAGCATGAGACAGAACCTGCCCTTGCCAATGGCCCTGGACTGTGCTGCTTCCGGGCGCGAGGACCTGAGCGCCCTGACGTTGAGGAGAATCAAGAAATGGCTCGTCCAAGGTCATTCTCTCGTCGAATCGATCAGGCGGGGCTATCCCCAGTGTCCGGCCCGGACCCTCGCGATGCTGACCGCAGGCGAACACCTCGGTCAACTGCCGGCCGCCATTGAAGCCGTCAGGACCGACCTG
Source organism: uncultured Pirellulales bacterium (assembly GCA_964399325.1). Classification (GTDB taxonomy): domain Bacteria; phylum Planctomycetota; class Phycisphaerae; order Sedimentisphaerales; family Anaerobacaceae; genus JAFGLV01. Next base: position 2,328 of record CAYNQP010000208.1, on the reverse strand, counting down.
AAATCCCAGGCCGTTGAGCGCGACAAGCTTCGCCCGGTCCATCCGCTCTATCCCGTTGTCATGCTCACCATCACATTCCTGATGGTCTTGGCTCTCATGACGTTTGTGATGCCCGTGTTCAAGACCATCCTTGAGGAGATGACCGGCGGAACGCTGCCCTGGCCCACCCGCGTTCTGATCGGAATCACGAGAGTCCTGGTCTACGAAACCCACTCATGGCTCCTGTTTGCGCTGCTGCCGCTCGTCGTTTTGCTGATCTGGCTGCGCGGCCGGTTCGGCAGACGCCGGCCCGAAGAACCGTACCTGTTCTCGCGGGTCGGTGACTTCCTGAAGTGGCGCCTGCCGATACTGCACTGGTTCGAGAACAATCATTCAACGCTCCAAGCGGTGGAGCTCTTGCGGCTTTCCTTGAACGCCGGTTGCCCTGTCAACGAGGCGATCAGGGGCACACTTGAGTTGGATGTCAACCTGTGTTTCAGAAGGCATCTGGCGTGTTGGCTCGAACGTGTCGAGCGGGGCGAGAACGTGGCGCAGGCGGCGCGCGACTGCGGCCTCGGGACGGCCCTGGCCTGGGCTTTCGACGCGAGTGTGGGAACGGCCGAGGCACCGGTCGTGCTAGGAATGCTCGAGTCGTTCTACCGGTCGAACTATAGCTACCGGGTCAACCTGGCTCGGTTCATCCTGTGGCCCTGCGGAATCATCGCCATGGGACTGGTGGTCGGATTTGTAGTCGTGGCGATGTTCCTGCCCGGCACAGTCGTGATTCATGATTTGGCATCCTACATCTATCCGTAATTCATAAGGTGGAGTCGAACTGTGTCCAAGAAAAGGGGCAAGGCAAGCGGTTTCCTGATGACGGAAACGATCGTGGCCATCACTCTGCTCGGCCTGATCCTTACGGGGCTGGGCGTTACCGTGGCAGGTTTGGCCCGATTCAATCGCTACCAATGGGCCAGACAGCAATGTACAGCCGCCGCCCAGGCACAACTGGACAGCCTAACCGCCACCGGCCGACCGCTGAGCGGCCAGGACATCGCACAGTTGTGGCCTGACGTGACCCTGACGACGGATCGCGCGCCGGGAGAAGGACAGTGGGATGGACTGGAGTTGCTGCAGGTCACGGCGACAACGGACACACGTCCGCGCCACGCCGCAGTCCGCCTGGCACGATATGTCCGGCCGGGGTTGGGACTGGGCGAAGGAGAGCAACCGCAATGAGAAAAGGGCTTTCGTTAATCCAAATGCTCGTGGTGATCGTGGTCCTGCCGTCTGTGATGATTGTCATTAGCGGTATCTTCGCGACGTTCATCCGCGACATTCCGCGGGACACCCGTCTGCTACAGCAGAACACGACCGTGCTCGACATGCTCGGGCGCCTGCACGACGATATGGACCGAGCGGCGAGCCTGCCCGAATCAGTAGGCGCTGCGCACAGCGACGAGCACACGCTATTGATCGAGTTGCCCGAGCATGTGGTCTGTTATCAATTACAGGATGGCGCCGTGACCCGAACCGTGCGACACCAGGACGGCCAAGCGGACCAAGAAGTCACAGGCGTATGGCAATTCCCTCAGGCCGTGATCTCATGGCAAAGGTGGAAGCAAGGTGAACGGGCCTACGCCGTCGAGCTTCGGACGCACTTGCAGCAGCGGAGCGACGGGCGGCTGATGGACAAGCTGGCCAATTCACATGTGTATTTTGTCAACGCTTTCGGAAAGGCACACGAAGTCAAATGAGAACCGCAAAGAGAAGAGGCACAGTCCTAACGCTGGTCATCGTGGCTCTGACCCTCATGGCCGTGGTGTTGTCGGTCCTGAGCGAGGGAGCCAACACGATGCTTTTCCAGGCCGATGCGGCGTACTGTCAGGCGGTCCAACGGAACCTGACCGCCAGCGCGTTGGCATGGGGCCAATCTCAAGCATCGCACGGAAGTGCCGTCGCTCCAACTGATCCCGTCGAGCTTGACAGTCGTTTCCTCAGCGAGCGACAGGCAGCTTTGACCGTCAGGTTCGTCCGAATCAGCGATGCTACCGCCGATATTCGAATCGAGACGTCCTGTAGCAAAGGCCGCCAAAGGCTTACGGAGTCACAAGACTGCACCATTCTGGTGCGGTGAGAAGCCCGCCGGGCAAGAAAGTTTTGGCCAATTTGCCCTTAATTCGCTTGCAATCCATTTCCGTGGTATGTAGATTCTGCACTGTTCGTTTCTAAGCGGCTGACACGCTTGTGTCGGCTGCGTTGGTTTTGGCCCCAGCCGGACCGAGACTTTGGGCGATTAGCTCAGTTGGTAGAGCAGCTGACTCTTAATCAGCGGGTCACAGGTTCGAG
>CAYNQP010000207.1:0-6737 GCA_964399325.1 uncultured Pirellulales bacterium | reverse complement strand
AGACCCACCAGAGTGGCCAGGCGGATCAGATCGCCACAGGGGACAATGGTCCAGGCCGAGTCGAGCCCTCGCTTACCTCTCTCGCTGAGCCGTGCCGAAAACCAGTTCAGGTAGATCACATCGGCCGGTTTCTCCACGAGGAGCAGCTTCTTGTTGCCGGCAAGGTCCCGCATGATGCGGTAGCCCAGTGATGCCTGTAGCGGCAGCAGCGTGTCGTGATCCGTGCTGAGAACCTCGTCGCCCACCTTGGTGCCGACGTGCTCCAATCGGCCGTCCACGGTGTCTCCAGAGACTTCCTCGACCGTCCGCACCCACTGCATCCTCTCGGGATCGATCATGAACGGCGAGTGCGTCGCGTACACTATTTGATAGCGGGGGGCCAGCCGATCGGAAATGTACCGAAGCAGATCCCATTGGGCTTTGGCATGGAGCCCGAGCCCGGGATCATCGAGCAGAATGAGTAGGTTGTCTCCGTAGCGTCTGCGCACATCCGAGTACCACACCAGGAAAGAGAAGAACCAAACGAAGCCCGTGCTGCGCTCGTCGAAGTTGAGCGACAGGTCCGTTCGCGTGTTGACGATGCGGGTTTCAAAGACCAACCCGCGATCGAAGGGGGAGGGATCCTGCGGCCGGCCGGGGTAGAGATGGAAACTGATTCTCAGGTCGCGCTCCTGGCTCCAGTATCTGGCAATCTCCTGCGTCACCGGTCTGGCGGCATCCTCCAAATCCGCAATGAGCTCCTCCGATCGTTCTATCCGGCTGATCGCTTCGACGGACGTTCCGCCCAGCTCCAGCAAGGCCAGAAAGACCCGATCCGGGCCCGTCAGTTCGCCTTTCTGCCTTCTCTGCAGCAACGCGTCGATCGAGACGCGTCCCTCCATGATGTGCCAGTCGGAGAAGTAAAGCAGCTTGGGCAGCAGTCCTCCGACGTGCCTTTCGAAGAAGGCGTCGTCCGCGCCCGTCGACAGGCCCCCGACTCTTTCTGGCGGGCCGGCAATGCGGCCGGTTGGCTCCACCAAGCCCTGAGCGGCGCCTGACCCCACCTGCTCGGTCGGACCGGCAATCTCCGTCAGGCCCCTCACGCCTTCTTGAGAGTTCCTGGTATCATCCCTCAATGCCGCCGTCGGCGGTGCAGGCAAGTCTCTGGTATCGGCAATATCACCGGCCCAGCGGCGCGCGGGGTAGTAGCCCTTTCGAATGGTAATTGTCCTGGACTTAACCGCCCCGGGTCCCAGAGCGCTCTCTAGCTTCTCGACATCCTGGTCGTCAAGCTCCCACGTCGTCAGCACGGCGTCATCAGGCTTGGCCTCGGCACGCTTCTGGTACTCGCGCCGGCGCGCCCGGGGATACTCCATGAGCACATCGAAGGCGGCCAACTCCTGAACATCCGGGTTTGTCTTGTAGAGAGCCTCAAGCAGGGAGGTCTTCCCCGCCCCGTTCTTGCCCACCAGGCACGTCATCGGGCATATCGTGAACTCCGTTGAGTCTTCAACGCAACGAAAGTTCTTCACCTGTAGATTTCGCAGTTTCATCTCTATTCATCCTCCAAGAACCTGAGATTTGCCGTTATAGCCGGCGCGTTCCGTGGCACTATGGTAGTGGGAATCCATTTGGCCGTCAAACACAGATGTTGGCCCAAGCACTAATGTAGTGTAGGGGAAGTTATCGGGCGTAATACTATGGCATTCGAGGGCAGCCGTTGCATAGGATACAACAAAGCGTTCATTCGGGGGCGGGTGGGCTTGCTCCGGGGGGTATGCGGGCTATTCAGGCCGCGTGCTCGAGGGGGCAAGTACTTGCAGAACGCCGCGGCAGAATCATGCCAACAACACCGACCGGGATGAATTGGCCCAATAGGAACGCTCAGGGGAGGGTAATTGATCTCACACGGACGTGTCGTTCCACTCGGTTGCGTCATTTGACCTGACTATTTTTGATTGTGGCTATGGAGGGCTTACGCACCCGGCAGGTATTCATCCGAACCGGTGCGCAGCTTGAAAGACTGAGAAGAAAAGTCAAGCGAAGAACGGAGTAAGGAGAACGGAAGATGAAACGGCTGGGAATGTTCAATCTGTTGGTGGTGACAGTGGTTATCGGCGTTTTCTTTGGCTCGGCGGCGCAGGCCGGCCAGTTGCTGGCTTGGGGCTCGGACCGCAGTGGCGAGGTGAGCGATCTGCCGGCGGGCACCGACTACGTGGCCATCGCTGCTGGAGACGCCCACGGTCTGGCGTTGACTTCTGACGGTACGGTAGTAGCGTGGGGCCAGAACGACAATGGTCAGCGTGATGTTCCGGAGGGCACGTATGGGGCCGTCGGGGCCGGCGCTCGCTTTAGCCTTGCGATCCGCGCGGACGGTTCCCTTGCGGCTTGGGGCGACGACAGTGTGGGGCAAGTTTCAACGGTGCCTCGCGGCAATGACTTCGTGGCGGTGGACGGTGGATTGACCTTTGCCGTGGCGCTGAAGAGCGACGGGTCCGTCGTTGCTTGGGGCGATGACAGATGGGGTCAGGTTTCCGGCGTTCCCAAGGGGAACGATTTCGTCGCGGTGGCAGCCGGGGATACCCATGCTGTGGCACTACGGTCCGATGGTTCGCTCGCGGCCTGGGGATATCCCACCGCCGTCGATGGCATGCCGACGGCCGGGACGTTCAGGGCTGTTGACGCCGGCGGGAATCAGTCTCTCGCCCTCGCCGGCGACGGTACGATTCTGTGGTGGGGACAAGATTCCTATGACCTCGGGCTGGCACGCGTGCCGGCTGGCGATGATTACGCGGGTGTGACGGCGGGCTATCTCCACTGTCTGGCCCTCAAGCGGGACGGTTCCGTGGTCGGCTGGGGGGCAGGGAGCACGGCCTCCAATTACCCGAACTTCGGACAGGCAAATCCTCCGGTGCGCAGCGACTTCGTTGCCACGGCAGGGGGCCTCTATTTCAGCCTGGGTCTGACAGGTGAGGTCGAGTCATTCGTCCTTTCGGACGACTTCGACGACGGTAGGCAGGGGACCATGTGGCTCTATGGGGGGGACGAGCCGGCCAACTGCTGGTTGGACGAGACCAATCAGCGGCTTGAGTTGAGGGCCACCGCGAAGGCTGAGGGAATCTCGGCTCGCTACCTCTCTAATGGTTGGGGGATCGATCCCACGCGTGATTTTTCGCTGAGGCTTGATTTCCGCCAGAATGTGACGCTTGGCGATACCACTTGGCTTTCGGTGGTCCTGACGCCGGACGTGAAGAATGTTAGCGCCCAACACATCGTCTTCGGTGTTGGGTCCAGCGGCTTTTCTCCCTATTTTTCCTACGAGGCAATAGGCGAAACGATCAAGCAGAGCAAACTCGCGAGCCGCAGTGAGGAAAGCGGTGTATTGTACATTTCATACGATGCGAGTCTGGACGAACTCTATCTGAGCTACACTGGCTACGGTGTCGAGAACGCCTGGGCGACCGCTCGAGATCTTCTCCAGGGCATGTGGGCTGGCCAAATCGTCAGTTTGGTGCTTCAAGGCGGATCGAACCGTCTGGAAGTCGACTCGGGCGACGCGTACTTCGACAACTTCGTCGTCGAGACGGGCAGCCTGATCGTGACGGAGTTGAGCAGTGTGTATCGTTTCTGGTCGCCGGTCCTGGACGATCACTTCTTCACGATCGACGAGAACGAGAAGGATGTCCTTATTGAGAACTTCTCAGACGTTTGGACCTTCGAGGGCCCCGTCTTCAAAGCGGCCACCACGGCGTTGGCCCCGGGCTTGGCGCCTGTCTACCGCTTCTGGTCGAGCAGGTTCAGCACGCACTTCTACACGATCAGTGAGGCCGAGAAGGACATGCTTCTCATGGCGGACGCGGACACCTGGGCGTTCGAGGGTGTTTCCTTCTATGCCTATCCGGACGGGCGACAGCCTCCCAAGGCCACGCCGGTCTATCGATTTTGGAGGCCGGCCGACAACGGCCATTTCTATACGGCAAGTGAGACAGAGAAGGACACGGCGATGAAGCAATACACTGACCTCTACGTCTTCGAGGGCGTCGTCTTCTATGGGTACGGGTTGTAGTCTCTTGTTTGCGGACAAGTTCACAATGGCGTGACCCGTCCTCTGCAAGTCACTTTGAGGTGGGCGTCTTTCCGGGCCGGGGTAGGCTTAACGTGCTATCCCGGCCTGTTCTATTGTGTGTCCTGTCGCTGACACGTCTCCGCTCAATGAAGCCACGCGGGCGTACCGCCCAACCATGCAGGGTCAGTTTCCCTCCCATATCGGTTGCCTATTCGGTCACCCTCGACTCCAAGCGCATCCATCATCGTTCTGATAGGGCATTCCGTTCTGGATTTCGGCGCACATCTGGCTGGTGAGCGGCATCACCTCCACAGCTCGGGATTGTCCGTACGCCGTTCTTGTCCCAGCTACACCGTAGGGTTACATTAGAGCCTCGTTCTGTACGGTCGGTTTCGTTCTTCAAGGGCACAGGGATCGGTGGCGATATGAAGGAGGCAAGCACGATGAGCAGCAACTACAGTGTGTCGCGGCGTGGTTTCCTGAAGACGTCTCTGGTCGGTACGGCTGTTCTGGCTTCGTCAGGTCTGAGCATGCGGGCGCGGGCGGCCCAGCACGGCCCTCTGCGGCTGGGCGGACCGGTTTTCGAGAAATATCAGGATCCTGAGTCCTGAGTCAGCTCGCTCAAGGCCCTGGGTTACACGGCGACGATGTCGTCGGGGCGTATGAACAGGCGGCCCGGAAGGCCGACATCATCATTGCCGAGGTGGGAGCTTGGAGCAATCCGATCAGCCCGGACGAGCCGACACGCAAGGCCGCGTTGGAGAAGTGTCGTCAGCAATTGACGCTGGCCGATCGCATCGGAGCTCGGTGCTGTGTTAATATCACCGGTTCGCGCAGCACGCAGTGGGACGGACCCGCTGCCGAGAACTTCACCGAGGAGACCTTCGACATGATCGTGCAGACGACCCGCGACATCATTGACGATGTCAAGCCCGTCCAAACCTACTTCACGCTGGAGACCATGCCCTGGGCCTATCCCGACTCGGCGGATTCCTATCTGCGCCTCCTAAAGGCGATAGACCGCGAGCGTTTTGCGGTGCATCTGGACCCCGTGAACCTCGTGTGCAGCCCGCAAAGGTATTACGCCAGCGGCAGGCTGATAAGGGAGTGTTTCGAGAAGCTGGGCCCGCACGTCAAGAGCTGTCACGCGAAGGACATTCTCCTTCAGCCTCGACTGACGACTCACCTCGACGAAGTACGCCCGGGCCGGGGCGGCCTAGACTACGTCACGTTCCTGACAGAGCTCAGCAAGCTTCCCGGCACGCCGCTGATGCTGGAGCATCTGCCCAATGCCGACGAGTACAAACTGGCCGGCGATCACATTCGCGGTGTGGCGAAGAAGCTGGGACTGTCGTTCGCTCGAGGCGCCTAGGATATCCGACGACCTTAGAGACTCGCCCACTAATTGCCCGACACCGGAAGGGCCGCGTAGCCTGAGTTACTCGGATATTCGCTTGCCCAGTCAGGCTGATAGGCGCTGGCGCCCTTGGCGTCCGCCACGGAGGTGAAACCAGGCGCGGCGGAGAGATTTTCATCGGTACCCATCACAGGGCTCGAACTCCACCGTGACCCCGGGTCGGCGCTAGCGATGCTGCTGTTGACCGTGGTGACAATCACGACGATGGTGACGATGGTGAAGAGCGATATCGACAGTAGGGTGGCCGAAGACAGCAGGAACCCACGCACGTGCCGGCTGAGCACGGCGTGGAGGATGGCTGCCTTCAGATGCCATGAAGGCGACCCCATCGCTTCACCGTGCATCGGTTCAGAAACCGCGTTTAGCGTTTGACGCATCGTTTTACCCTCCATCGCCCCTCCCCCTATGTAAACAATGCGCTATTTTCAGTCGCGTGGGACCGGATTGTCGTTGAAAAGACGAAGATTCCCTCAGAAAGTCGTCTTCTTGAGGTTATAGGGCGTGTGTTTGACTATTCGTCAGTCTGTGGAAGGTTTGCACATTCTGGATTGCGGCCGCCGGCATGCGGGACCTAAAGGAGGAAACATGCGAGAGTTCCTTAGTCTGGTCCCCCTGGCGACGGGGTCGTTGCTTGCCAGTTGGCAGGGTCGTTGCCGTAGTTGGCGGGGTCGAGCCGGGTCAGGGAGGAGCCTTGGCCGTCCGCCTCGATTGGCCAGGGATCAATGTTGTCGGCAGAATCCGCTGGATGGGAACCATCGCCGTAGACCACTCGGTCCACTCGAATCCAGTGGCGAGTGCCGTCGGCATCTGCCTCGCCCGGCTTGCTGAGCTGTATCTTGTCGCCGCCGTTGGATAGCTTGCCCTCACCCCACGCAAAGACCTGAGTGCCGGCCGGCACATCATATGCGGCACTGAAGGCAGTCAAATCTTTTGCCAGGATAAGACGCTCACCTGACGCCATGGTCACAGGCTCATCGCTTGGGAATAGAAAATCGATCGCCGGACTGTCGGGATCGTCCGTAAACCGCCACGGGGCGTCGCGCACGGCATCGTGCAACATCACCGACGAACTGCTGATATTGAACAGTTCAACGTACTCGGCGTCACCCGAGGCGGACGGGTTGTACATGATCTCGCTAATGACTATGGGGCCGACCTTCGGGGTGGCATTGGCCAAGCCGGGCGTCGGCTGACTGAGTGGCACGAAGTTGTATGTCCCTGTGCTCTTGAGGCAGCGGCCGCACGACACCTCGGATTCGGAGGCGTCGAAGTTCT
>CAYNQP010000206.1:0-6740 GCA_964399325.1 uncultured Pirellulales bacterium | reverse complement strand
GACAGTGACAAAGAGACGATTCTGTGCTATTTTTCTGGCCACTCTGTGCCTCAGCTCCGCATCGGTGCAGGCAGACATAGCCTATCACAGCCAAGGCGGTTCCCTGGCAGGCAGTCCCAACTATGACTGGTGGTATGGGTGTTCACCCACCTCGGCCGGGATGATGATGGGCTACTATGACATTCACGGCTATGCCGGTCTTCGTTATGACAATCTCGTCCCCGGAGGAGTCGCCGAACTCAGCAGCTACGGCAACCCAGGCGCCATAGCCAATAACGCCATTGCCAGCACTGGGCATATCGCCGATTTCTACGGTGGAGGTAATGGAGCCTCAGGGGACGACGGTCCTGCTCCGTATCACAGTTTCGATAGTCTGGCCGATTTCATGGGTACCAGCCAGGATTCAGTAGGTAATAGCAATGGAGGCACGGGGTTCTGGAACTGGTCCAACGGCTCCCGGATGTATGCCAATGACATATATAGTCTTGGGGAGAGTTACTGGAAGAGTTCCGGGATGTACGGTTTGTGGGAGTACGAGCAATACGCTGGCTATGGCAGTGGAGGTCTTGCCGCCCAGAACATCTACAACCAGTACATTTCCGAGCTTGGCCTCACTTATGGTTTCTCGTGGGCAGACTATATGGATGAAATAGATGAAGGCAGAGTGGTGATGATCCACGTCGAAGGTCACTCCATGTTTGGCTATGGGTATGATCTGGCGACCGGTGAAATCATCCTCCATGACACTTGGACTGAGGGTGAACACCGCATGGTCTGGGGGGAGGCCTACCCTTACTCCCCCACCGTTGACTTGCAGCATTATGGCGTCACCGTCTTTGAGCCAACCGGCGGTTCGGTCGTCCCCGTCCCCGCTGCTGTTCTCCTGGGCATGCTCGGCTTGAGTGCCGCGGGTCTGAAGTTGCGGAAGTATGTGTGAGAGCCTGACGGCCGGGGCCCGACAAGAGAGGGCCTCGGCCAGCCAGTCTTGATCCTCATGGAGGCAATGAATAGGAGCACATTGATTCTCGCAGTGGTGGCGTGTACGGTCCGGGCGACCCCGGGGCCTCTGCCAGCGGTGAGCCAATCTCCCAGGGCACGGCATTCCTGTACTATGGGTTCGCCACGGGTATGCCCGAATACTTCTCCATGAAAAGAAGAGTCGCCGCCGGGGCGTTGCAGGACACGATCTGGTGGCTTGAAGATGACATCCGCCGCATGCCGGCCAATGTGTTCACCGCTATGGTTCTCGCCGAATTTGGTGACGTGGCCACCGCGAAAGCGGACAACGCCGGCCTGTATCCGGTGGCCGTGATGAATCAGTACGTACGAGGCCACGCCGGAGAAGCCGACTACGCCAGGCAAGACATGCTCACGATGGTTCCCCTTCCCGGCGCCGTGCTGCTGGGCATGCTGGGCCTGGGCGCCGCCGGCCTGAAGTTGCGTAGGTGCGTATAACAACCCAACAAGTGGGCCGCCCGGCGATCGGGGCCGATTACGTAGCCGTTCGCAAGCAATCATTCATACTGTTCATATCATTTCTCACGGACTCAACGAGCCGTTCGCTCGCTTGACCGGCTGATCCGGCACAGCAGGAACGGACTGCCACAATGCCATAATAGACACTTCCTTGCTTTGCGCGACCGTTCCGAGCAAAGCGCATCTGTTCATATCATAGGCGTGACATATCAACAGACTATGCCCGACTGCTATTCTGAAGAGGAGATATCATGTTGTATCGAAACCGATATGCGAAGGTCAATGTCAAGTTGATCGTCATTCTGGTCCTGGTTGCGGGAGCACTGGCCATATCCCTCGTGGGCGCTCGCCAGACGCGCAGGAGCATTCTCTCGGAACGGGCCCTGAAGGCGGGGGAAATGGCCTTTGGGGAGGAGGACTGGCCGGCGGCCGTCCAGAACTACCGAAAACACCTCAGTCGAAACCCCGACAACCTTGAGATCCTCCGCAAGTATGCTGAGGCGTGCCTGTCCGTCCGACCGCTCGATGCTGTCGGCATCAGGGGGGCGATTTCTGCGTATCGTCGCGTCATACAACTGGACCCTGGTGACCGGACCGCCTATGAAAAACTCGCCCTGCTCTACGGCGGCGTTGGGAATTTCCCGGAGCTTGTTTCCATTGCCCGAGCCCGGCTCGAGCACGACCCGAACGACCGCGAGGCCACGCTGTGGCTGGCGGGGGCGTTGATCGGGTTAGACAGGAGGACAGAGGCTCAACAGACGCTTCAGACGTTCATAGAGGACCTTGAGACCCGTCCTGAGAAACATGCGGAATTCGTGCAAGCCTGTGTGCAGATGGCTCAGCTTGTCAGCAGTGAAACGCCCTCCCTGCCGGTGACAACCGACGGCGGCACGGAATCCTCTGGGCCTCAGACGCCCTTGGAATGGCTCGACAAGGCGGTGGCGTACGCGCCGGACTCCGTGGAGGCACTGGCCTATCGTGCTCGCTTGCGGCGTGCGATGGCCGGCGCTGTCGGCACCAGCGAGGACGAGAGGTCGACGCTGCTGGAACTGGCCCGCAAGGACCTCGAGGCCACCGACAGTCTGAGCAGCGAGGACCCCCGAATTCGCCTTTTCTTGGGTGCGGAATGGATGGCTTACGGGGAATTGGAACGAGCGACAGCCCAAATGCAGGCCATCAATGCGCTCCCGCAGGAGAAACTAAAGGACGACTTCCTCGACATCAATGACTGGACCGTCGCGAGATTCCGATTCGCCTCGGAATTGGCCGCGAGGAAAGGGGCGTTAGCAGAGGCGGCGGCTCTGGCCGATGAGGTGCTGGCATCGCTGACAGAGAAGGGACGCAGGGCGCAGGTCTTCCCCCTTGTCATCCCGCATTATGTGGCCGCGGGCAAGGTTGCCGAAGCACGGCAGTCCCTGGACGAGTATCGCGACCTTCTATCCGACCGGGAACAGTCCGCACAGTCCGTGCGGACGCTTGCCGGTCTGCAGGCCCTGGTGGCAGGAGCCGAGAACAAGCCCTATGCCGTCATTGATGCTCTCGAACCGATAGTTGGAAATGAACCGGCGGGTTCCAGGCTATGGCGCCTGCTGGCGGAGGCCTACGATCGCACCGGTCAGGCCGGGCGAGCGGTGAAAGCTCTCGAGCAGTATCGTCGTCTGAGTTCGCAAGATCCGCAAATGATGCGGGAACTGGCTAGGCAGTACTCGAAGTTGGGAGACTGGCAGAAGGCCTTCGAAACAGCCACCTTCGCGGAGTCTTTGGCTCCGGAAGATCTCGTGGTCAAGCTGCTTCGAATCGGGGCGAGCATCAACCTGGCTATGGGGCAACCTGATCGTGCAGGTGCAGGCGATATCGAGACGCTGTCGGCCGAGCTGACAGCCTTGAGCCAGGTGTATCCGGATGAGGTTGGCATTCGCATGTTGCGGGCCGGCATCGCCGACCATCTTGGACAGCCCGATGAGGCTGAAAATCAGTTGAAACTGGCCGTCGAGCAGTGCCGAGAGCCGCTGAAAGCCGAGATGCAACTGGCGCGCTACTATCTGACGGCGGAGCGTACGACGGAAGCGGTTAGCGTTTATGAGACGGCCTGTAAGCAACATCCCGAAGCGGCCGACCCATGGATTTCGCTGGCAGATGTCCACGCGGCCAATGCGAATTATGACTCCGCTCGTAGTTGTCTCAAGCAGGGGTTGAACGCTGTTACGGAAGGAGCGGCGAAGAGGTCCATATCGATCAGGCTGGCCCTGCTGGAACTTGTCTATGGGGATCCAACGGCAGGGATAAGTCTCCTCAAGGAATTGGCGGCGCAGGACAGCCGAGAAATCCAGGCCCGCTCGCTGCTCCTGAGAATCCGTGAAGTCCAGGAGGACCCGGCCGCCGCCCAGAGACTGATCGGCGAACTGCGGCAGGCTGAAGGCGAAACCGGAGTCTGGTGGCGTGTGCATCAAGCTTCATTGTGGCTCTCATCCGATGACTGGGCTTCGCACCAAGCGGAAACCGCGGAGATGCTGCTATACTGCATCGAGGCCGACCCGACGTGGCCGGCGCCTATACTCCTATTGGCCGGGTTGTACGAGAAACTGGGGGACCTCGCAGGCGTTGAAGACACGTACCGGCGCGGTCTCCTTGGCAATCCCTCCGCTACGGGTATCGCCACTAGATTGCTCGCACTTCTCGAAGGACAAGGCCGCTTCTCAGATGCCGGGAAGGTTCTCGACCAAATCAGAGTCAGTCCCCAAGTTGCCAGTACTTGGCAGGTCCGAATGGCCCTCGGGGCCGGAGATTACTCCCGTGCCATCGACGAGCTGAAACTGAGGGCATCTGACGACGAACAGGATGCGCGCGCGCGGATAGAACTGGGGCGACTCGTCTACCAGCAAACGAAGGATGCGGACCAGGCCCTGGGATATCTGAAGGGAGCCGAGGCTGTTGATTCGAGCTCTCCGACACTGGCGGCGGTAAAAGCATCGATCTTGAGGGCGGAAGGCAAGACCGCGCAGGCCCTGCAAGTCCTCGATGATTATGTAACGGATCACAATGACTTCAGTGCGTATCGGATGCGAGCGGCTTACTACGCCGAGGAAGGCGAGCTTGACCAGGCCGAGCAGGACTACAAGAAGCTGATAACCTTTACCGAGAGTGGTGCCGTCGGGTATGGACTTCTGGGCGACTTTTACGCACGCATGGTCGGACTTGATCAAGGCATAGCGACAATTGAAGAGGGCTTGCAGGCATATCCTGAAAACCTGGGACTGAAGCGAATGCTGATGCGGCTGCTATTTGCACGGGCCCGCGCGCAGGATCGAGAAAGGGCGCTCAAGATCCTTTCAGAGTTGGAAGAACAACTGCCGCAGGACACTGAACTGGTGATGGTTCGGGCGGCAGAAATGCTTAAAGGGCCCGCCACGCAGTCATTCGCAGGTATCAAGGCGAAACTGGAAAACGTGGTCAAACGGCAACCAACGTCTGTCAGGGCCCATCTGGCGCTCATTGGCATCGCGATGCGGCAAGGAGAATACCAAGCGGCCTGCGACTATGCGGTTGGGGCGTTGGAGGCCAATTCTAACGACCCCGCCCTGCTGTCCGCCAGGAGCAGAGCAGAGCTCACGCTCGGTTATATTTCGATGGCGGTCAAACTGGCTCACGAGGCCCTTGGGGAAGACCCGAACAACATGGAAGCCGTGAGCGTGATTGCAGACGCGGCGCTGAACGGCAGGGAGGGTGACCTGCTGGAAGAGGCCCGCACGTTGCTTGACTCTGCGTTAACGCGCTACCCGGCAAACAACAGGCTGCAGGTCACTCGCGCACGCGTCCTGGCTGTCCTCGGATTGCCCGAGGCGGCAATTCCTCAGTTGGAGGCCTATTGCCGGACTCCGGAAGGACAGGGCAGCATACCAGCGTTCGTGACGCTTGCCGATCTCCATCGTCTCGCCGGTGACGCGGAGCGGGCCCTGCAGTGTATTGAGCAGGCGGAACAGTTGGGCCCCAACAACCAGGCTGTCGTCCATGCCCGATTCTTGTGGCTGGGGTCGCAAGATCGTTTCGAGGAGCTTGTGGGCATCAGTTCAAAGTATCTTTCGGCCGTAGAGCAGGATCCGACGAGACTCATAGCGGCCGGATCAATGTTATTGTCGCTCGACTCCATGGATCTCAAGAAGGAAGGAATGAGACTATTTGAGCAGGCGGCCACCCTGGCGCCGGCATCGCTGGGCGCGCGCTTGGGCTTGGCTTCGAGCTCGTATCAGACCGGCGATATCCAACGTGCCGAGAAGGTCTATCGGGAGGTGCTTGAGCAGCACCCGGACAACATACGAGTTCTCAACGATCTTGCCTGGATTCTGCAGCAGCACAGGCAGCAGTACGCCGAGGCACTGGAGCTGGCGGACAGAGGTCTGCGTCTGGCGCCGGACGATCCGCATCTTCTTGATACGAGAGGCACCATTCTATCGAACATGCCGGACCGGCTGGCCGATGCGAGGAGTGACTTTGAAGTGCTGGTGAGGCTGTCATCCGCTGATAGGCCCCAGCAGGCCAAGGCCCTTCTACAACTGGGCCGCGTCTACGCCAAGCTCGGGGATCTTCCCCAGGCGCGACAGTGCCTCAAGGACGCCCTGGACATTGACCGAGAACTCGACGTATTCACACCCGGCGAACGGTCGGAGGTCTCCGAGATCATTAAAGTGCGGGACAATCCATGAGATTCGCACGAACGTCGGTCGTTACCTGCTCATAATATGGCTGACAGGTGCGCCGAGGTCTCCCTCGGCGCCCAAAAACCGGCCTCGCGCGGGCAGATCGGGTCTTTTGCGAAGTTCCCCTGAATCCTGCCCTATGCTCAGCGAAGTCGGGAAGGGAGGGTCGTTCCTGACCCTCCCTTTTCTCTTGGGTACCGAGTGCAGTGCCGGGTGACTCAACGGACCATCCTCCGGGCAACGGTCCCTCGTGGATACGCGGGTCCACCTGGTATGATATCGCAGACGAGACTGCCACAATGACAGCCCAGTGGTCGCCAAGTCGTTTGACGAAGCTCTGTTTGGCCTCACTGGACTGCCGAGTCGATGGCGGGGCGATGAGCTCGGGGGCGTCCCTGCCAGCTTCCGAGCCGAGGTCGAGGATGGAAGCCCAGACACTGCGGAGAATCCGATTTGTCCAACGTGGTGTACTTCACGGTTCTCGATGCGCTGACTCCTGCAAACCAAGGATCTGCGCCCTAGGAGCCTGTCGGAGAATTTCCACGCCGGGTATTTCTAGAATCGACCGGA
>CAYNQP010000205.1:0-6760 GCA_964399325.1 uncultured Pirellulales bacterium | reverse complement strand
TGAAGATGGCCGCAGGCTGTGCCCTGCTGGCCCTGGTGGGCAGCTACCTTCTCTCGCCCGCGTTAGCGGCGATCGTCGTGGCGTACCTGATTCTGACCGCGTTCTATTCGCTCCTGCTGAAGCATGTGATGATTCTGGACTGCGTCGTCATCGCGGTTGGCTTCTGCCTGCGGGCCGTGGCCGGGGCGGTTGTGATCGATGTGTTCATCTCGCCCTGGCTGGTCATCTGCACGTTTGCGCTCTGCCTGTTTCTGGCCTTCAGCAAGCGGCGGGGTGAGATTGCGCAGCTCCAGGAAAACAGCGAGGCTTTTCGCAAGACCCTGGGCGAATACACGCCGGAACTGCTGGCTCACATGCTCGACGTCAGCAGCGTACTGGCCGTGGTGTGCTTTCTCCTTTATGCAATGGACGATCAGACTCGCGGTTTGTTTGGAACCAATCATCTCGTGTACACGACGCCGCTGGTGCTCTACTGCATCTTCCGGTTCAGTGCGCTGACGCAGAAGGGGGTTTACTCGGACCCGGTGAGGCTGATACTCCACGACCGGCCGTTTCAGGTCGGGATTGTGTTGTGGGTTGTTCTGTGCATCGGCATTATTTACGGCAATGGGATGGGTTTGCAGAGTGCGTGACGGACGGCGACTGAGTGTCAGTCGTGCCACCGGACACGATGGCTGAGGTGGTTCATAGACAATGGCGAAAGAAAGACTTCAGAAAGTGATGGCCGCCGCTGGGGTGGCCTCCCGGCGGGAGTGTGAGGAGCTGATCCTGACAGGCGTCGTGCGGGTCAACGGCAAAGTGGTCGATGAGATCCCGGCCTTTGTCGACGCGGAAGCGGATGCCATCGTCGTCGATGGAAGACGTCTGCGTTCGACCCAGCGCATCTACTTCCTTCTCAACAAGCCCAGAGGGGTCATCTGCACGAGCCGCGATCCCAAGGGCCGTAGGACTGCGGTCGATCTGATCCCTTGCTCCGAACGGATCTTTTGCATCGGGCGGCTCGACGCCGAGACGACCGGAATGATTGTTCTGACCAACGACAGCGAGCTGACCAATCAATTGACCCACCCCAAGTACAAGGTGCCCAAGACCTACTTGGCGAAAGTCAAAGGCCACGTGGATGCTCCGATGGTTCAGAAGCTCAAGAAGGGCATTTGGCTGGCTGAAGGCAAAACGGGAACGACCGCCGTGAAGGTCCTCAAGGCCGGTCGTGAGGAATCATTGCTCGAGATCACGATCTGCCAGGGGCTGAATCGACAGGTCCGTCGGATGCTGGCCCGCGTTGGCATCCCCGTCAAAGCCCTCAAGAGAATCCGCATCGGGGGCCTCGCCCTGGACAAGCTCGGTTCGGGCAAGCATAGGCCGCTGTCGCAAGCGGAGGTAGCCCTGCTGAAACGGGGGTAAGCGCGGCTGAGTCCCGCGGCGGTCGTTTCGCTTGTCAGTGGCGATCGCGAATTTCCCAGACGTCTCCACCCGCACGCGGCACTCGACTTAGAAGATCGTTGTCTGCGTCGCCTCGTCGTCGTCTTGTCCCAGCAGGTCCAGGAGGGCCTGGAGCCGAGCGTTCTCGTCGTCTTCATCATCGTCATCGGGCCGAAAGCGCGGCATTCGCGGCGGAGGACCCAATTCTCGACCGATTTCTTGGGCGCTGTTCGACAGTTCATCGCTGTTGAGTTCGCCATCACCGTTTGCATCGGCTTTCTCGAAAGTCTCCTCAGAAATGCCCAGCTCCGTCAAGCTCAGCGTGCCGTTGGCGTCTTGATCCTTGTTCTGGATCAGACGCTCGGTCATTTCCTCAAGATTCTCCATCATGGGCATTCCCGGCGGGGGCCCCAACTCTCGGCCGATGTCTCTGGCGCTGTTCATCAGTTCGTTGCTGTCGAGTTCGCCGTCACGATTTGCGTCGGCCTTCTGGAAGGCTGCATCGGAGATGCAGATCTCGAAGGCGTTCAGCGTGCCGTTGCCGTCTTCATCTTTGTCCTGGATCAGACGCTGAGTCATTGCTTCCAGGTCTCCCGGTGGCCGTTGGCTTGCCTGGACCTGTCCGTCCGAGTGGATGCCGTATCCTGTTTGCGAGCCCACACCCGTGATATTCATTTCGATAACTCCTTACTAAGATGCCCTAATAATCGCTATGGTCTCACTGAAATTGTCGCGTTCCCTTTTGCCGGCAATATGGGACCGGACCGCAGTGACACCGGACTCCTCCCCATTGCGAGCAAACGGCGTGCCGTGATGTGCGGCATGGCCGATTCCACGGGATCCATCCCGTAGGATATGGACGCCGAATAGGACCGCGAATGCTGTTTTCACCAACGGGCCACCGATTTTTACGGACGGTTGTTCTCAATATGAAAAGAGAAAGACTCCATGCCGGTGGGGTGGTATGTCGCCATTGCCCGGCTGGATGCCGGAAAAGTCTTCCGCAGGTCGGAAGGAATCTCGGTCTGCGGCGCGGGATTCACAAGATATCGGGTGTGCTGGGGAAACGGCCCTCAATGGGCATGTTGCGTCCGATAACGACAATCTTGTGGGCTAACCGCACGATGGATATTCGGATTCGAAAGCGGCCTGGAGGCCATGTTTCCCGCAAACAGCCTCACTTCTGTGATTTAATCGGTCCTTCTCCGGCGGCAGGGCGCCAAGCCGCTATGGCAGGGGCAAGCCCGGATGAACAGGTGAAGTTGTTGCGTTGAATGGTCGTTATATGGTATAAAAAAGGTTTCGCCCGGTACAAACACCGAACCGCAAGAAAAGGAGCAACCGCGTTGGCAAGCATCCTGAGACGAGTCGTGGCAGGTTCAGATGTCATTACCCTGGAACGAGGCCACATCCAGGAACACTTCGTTACCCTGACGCCTGACGGCGACGAATCCCCGGAATCCCTGTTCAGCAGAGCGGGGCGGGCCGTCCATCAGATTGGCGGCCAAGTTGTCTCGGCTGAAGTGCTCGGCATCTCGGCTTCTGACAGAACGCACCTGCAAGACTTCGCGCGGGCTGTTGACGGTGTCGGTCTACCCATTGGCTGGATCGAAAACGCCCAGGCCCACAATCTCCTTGGGGTCCACATTTGGCTGATCGCGGGAACGCCGGTGGTGCGGGTCGACTCTGACGGCACGGTTCTCGGAAGTGTCTTCGAGGATGAACATGCCTGTTACTGCAGGCTCGTTGGGCTGCTGCCGGCAGTGGTCTCCCAGACACGGACGGAGCAGGCGGAGGCTGTTCTTCGACAGATGGATGATGTCTTGCAGGGCAACGGCTTCGGCTTTTCCGACGTGTTCCGCACATGGTTCTACAACGACGATATCCTCGACTGGTACGGCGACTTCAACGCGGTTCGCAACCGGTTCTTCCAGGAGAAGAAGATATTTGATGCTCTGCTGCCGGCCAGCACCGGTATCGGTGGCGGCAATGCGGCCTCGGCGGCCCTCATCGCGGGACTGCTGGCGCTCAAACCCAAGGGCGAGACCGTACACGTTTCTGAGGTCCCGTCGCCGTTTCAGTCTGCGGCGGCCGACTACGGCAGCTCGTTCAGCAGGGCGGTAGAGGTCCGGCTCCCGGACCACCGACGGGTTTACGTCTCGGGAACGGCCAGTATCGACGAAGCCGGCAAGACGGTGTTCATCGGTGATGCCGAGGCCCAGGTCAAGCAGACCATGGAGGTCGTGCAGGCGATTCTGCAATCGAGGGGCATGGACTGGGCGGACGTTACGCGCTCTCTGGCCTACTTCAAACGAGCAGAAGACGCCCCGTTGCTCGGCCAATACCGAGAAGACCAGGGGCTTTCGCCTTTCCCCGTGATTGTCGCGGAAAACGATGTTTGTCGCGATGAATTGCTCTTCGAGATCGAGGTCGATGCCGTGAGGGCCGGGTAGCGGATAGCCGCTGGGCCTGCCCGGAACGCGGTGGCGGGTTGTCCTTTCGGTGCATCCCTGTTGCCTCCCAGGTTCCTCCAGGATGGCCAATCACATGATTTTTCGCATTCCTCGGCAGGTAATGGTTGCAGAACGGCAATTATTCAGTAAAATGATTGCTTTGCGTCTACGCGGGATGCGGAAAGACGCGGCAATACAATTACAAGAGTGGCACATTGTTGCAGAAGGTGATGCAGGAGTAAGATATATGTCGAGAGTATGTCCATTCACGGGCAAACGAACGGTCGCCGGCAGGAGCATCTCCCGGCGTGGTAAGGCCAAGCATCTTGGTGGTGTCGGCAAGAAGGTGACCGGTGTCACCAAGCGGAAGTTCAAGCCGAATATCCAGAAGGTCCGGGCGGTCATTGATGGCACCGTTTGCCGCATCCGGGTTTCCGCCAAGGCCATTCGCATGGGTTTCATCGTAAAGCCCCAGAAGCGCGACTACCAGCCCGCCGAGAAGACGGCAAGCTGAACACAGGTTTCTCGCAGTTGATTGCCAAAGCGGGGCGGAGTCTGCCTCGCTTTTTCTTTGGGTGGAATTCCCCATGCAGCAGAAAATCGACGCCGGACAGGTCAGGAAAGTGGCCAAACTGGGGCGACTGGAGTTGACCGAGGCCGAAATCGAGGAGTTCACCGGCCAATTGGGAGCGATCCTCGAATACGTCGAGAAGATGAACGAACTGGACACCACGGGCGTCGAGCCCTTGGCCCATTGCCTGCCTATCAGCAACGTTTTCCGCAAAGATGAAGTCAAACCGTCGTTAGGGACGGACAAGGTCCTGGCGAACGCGCCCGAGCGGGATGGGCCCTTTTTCAAGGTGCCGAAGATCCTCGACGACAGTTCGGGAGCGTGAAAGGGCAATTGCAGAGGAATGGAACAAGCAGCCGTTGACTTTGGAGGCGCCAACCATGAGAGCCGGCAAGCAGTCGTATCTGGTATTCGCGTTGATGCTGGGGTGCTGTAGCATCTGGGGAGAGAAAGCGGTCATGGGAGCCAGCCAAGAGGCAAAGATCTTGAACAAGCAGGTCACCCAGACCGTGACTTGCGACTATCTGCTCTATTTGCCCGAGGGGTACGGAGAGAAAGACCAGAAATGGCCTTTGATGATGTTCCTGCACGGGGCCGGTGAGCGGGGGAGCAATCTGGAACTGGTCAAGAAACACGGTCCGCCCAAACTCGTCGAGCAGGGCAAGGACATGCCTTTCATCGTGGTGTCACCGCAGTGTCCGTCCCAAGGGTGGTGGCCTGAAAAGATCGAAACGCTAATGGCTCTGTTGGACGA
This sequence comes from uncultured Pirellulales bacterium, assembly GCA_964399325.1. GTDB lineage: Bacteria > Planctomycetota > Phycisphaerae > Sedimentisphaerales > Anaerobacaceae > JAFGLV01. Next base: position 1,560 of record CAYNQP010000205.1, on the reverse strand, counting down.
GGTGCAGTCGAAGTACGCCGTGGATCCCGACAGGGTCTACCTGACCGGCCTGAGTATGGGTGGGTTCGGGACCTGGGCCCTGGCGTGCGAGCATCCCGAGCGTTTCGCGGCCGTTGCACCCATCTGCGGCGGCGGCCAACGGTATCTGGCTCACAGGCTGAAGAATGTCCCCGTCTGGGCCTTTCACGGGGCCAAGGACCCGGTCGTACCGCTGGCTGAATCGCAGACCATGGTGGAGGCTATCACCCGCACGGGAGGGCAGGCGAAGCTGACGGTCTATCCGGAAGCGCAACACGATTCCTGGACGGCCACTTACGACAACCCTGAGCTCTACGAATGGCTCCTGAGTCATAAGCGCGCTGCGAAGGATAACTAAGGCAGGCCATGTCACTGAACGATTTGACAGCGATTGAACTGCGAAACCGCATTGCAGCCCGGCAGGTCAGCAGCGTCGAGGCCGTCAAGGCGGCATTTGAGCGGATCGACCGAGCCGAGCCGACCGTCGGGGCCTTCATCAGCCTGTTTCGCGATGAGTCCCTCCAGAGAGCCCAAGAGATTGACCGGCGTCTTGCGGCCGGTGAATCCGTGGGACCGCTGGCGGGTGTTCCCGTAGCGGTCAAGGACAACATGTGCACGAGTTTCGGTGCGACCACCTGCGGCTCGCGCATCCTGCAGACTTTCCACGCACCGTACGACGCGAGCGTCATTCGCAAACTCCTCGACGCCGATGCCGTTATCATCGGCAAGACCAACCTGGACGAGTTCGCGATGGGTTCGAGCACGGAGAATTCGGGCCTCAAAAAGACGGTCAACCCCTGGGGCCTGGACCGGGTGCCAGGCGGCAGCAGTGGCGGCTCCGCCGCGGCGGTGGCGGCCCGACTCTGCTTTGCGGCGCTGGGTTCCGATACCGGCGGCTCGATCCGTCAGCCGGCCAGCTTCTGCGGCGTCGTCGGGCTCAAACCTACCTACGGGCGCGTTTCGCGATACGGTTTGGTGGCCTACGGATCAAGTCTCGATCAGATTGGGCCGCTGACGCAGACGGTCACCGATGCGGCGCTAATGCTGAACGTCATTGCCGGTCACGACCCGGCCGACAGCACTTCTATCGATGAAAGCATCGCTCCGGTGGGCGATTTTCTTGAGAATATCGACGAGCCGGTTGCGGGCCTGAGAATCGGTGTGGCGCCCACCCTCAATGCGGGGGCGGATGCATCCGTGCGCGCGGCGGTGAACGCGGCCATCGAAGTCTACCGCGGCGCCGGCGCCGAGATCGTCGAAATCGAGATGCCGCACATGGATTATGCGATTGCGGCCTACTACGTGATCGCCACGGCCGAGGCGTCCAGCAACCTGGCCCGTTACGATGGTGTGCATTACGGGCATCGCACGCCCAACCCGGCCGACTATGTGGAAGTCTACTCCAAGTCACGCGAGGAGGCGCTCGGCACGGAGGTCAAGCGACGTATCATGCTCGGGACCTATGCCCTTTCGAGCGGCTATTACGACGCCTATTATCTCAAAGCGCTGAAGGTCAGGAACCTGATTCGGGGCGACTTCGTG
>CAYNQP010000204.1:0-6797 GCA_964399325.1 uncultured Pirellulales bacterium | reverse complement strand
GCCCGCAAGGTAGGCGTACTTGATCCTCGTCTCGTCGATATAGAGAAACACGCCGAGCAGAATGAATCCTATGGAGAAGAGGCTGCTCGTCAGCGAGATCAACATGGGGATGGAGTCAATCCTGGAGAGGCTCGCTTCGATGAAGATGACGAGCCGCAGACGCAGCAGACTGGGATGCGTGAGCAGTTCGAAGAAACTGCTGTCGAAGTAGGAGGCGATAACCGCGACCCGGTACAGACCCAGCAGGAGCGCAACGAACCCCATAAAGAGGGTCACCTTCAGGGCACGGGCGACGCTGTCCGAGCGCAGCGGTACCGGGGGCAGGAGATGAGTCTCGTCCGCTGACGGCGCCATTCTTCTGAAGTGCGCCCAGGTGAGATACCCCAGACAAAACGCCAGCATGTTCAATAGCACGGCCGCCACAGTGGCAAGCTCGGTATCAGGGAACACGCCCAAAGAGACGCCCAGAAGGTAGGAACCGCCCGCGGCCGTCCAGACCGCGACGAATAGAAAGAGCGGATTGGTCAGGCATTGCATCATTTAGGGATATCCGGCCTCTTGCCGAGGTTTCGAGTCAGACCGTCCTTGACGGCGCGAAGCACCAGGGCAAGCCCGGCTCGACCATGGCGAAGGCCCAGGATGAGGCTCGTAGCAATCAGTTTGAGATTCCGCAGGGCGGTGAAGTTGAAATGCTCGTTCACCACAAACGAATTGCGGATGTGGTAGTACAGCTTCCAATTGAACGCGAAGCCCGGGAACTCCGGGTGAAACGCCTTGCTGTCAACGACCGTGTACAAATCGAGCACCCGGGCCGCTCGCCACAGGAAATCCCTTTCATCGCCCCAGATGAACAAGTCCTTGTTGGGCAAACCGACCTGCGGAATAGCCGAGGTGGGTATGAGGGTCCCGTTGAAGGGACAGGCCCATCGGTAGAGTCCGTCTTGCAGCTTGCCCTGGATCTCCGAGACGTGACGGTAGTAAACGCCGATCTTTGGAAAACCGCTTCCGGCCAGCTCCTGCAAGGGAAAGGCCAGGGTATCATCGTCCATGCGGTCTTTCGAGAGAATCAGCGAGTTGAGCAGAAAGGCGCGGCCCTTGGCGGACGCCAGAACCTCTTTCTTGCCGACGAGTACTTCGAGGGCCTCCGGAGAGACCAACAAATCATCATCCATGAGCCAGAGCCAGTCGAACCCTCCATCACACCCCCTCTTGACCCCTTCGTGAAAACCCCCGGCGCCACCCGTGTTCTCGGGCATCCTCACGTAGTGGACCGACACGCGCCGATCCGGAAATAGAGGAGGCACGACGGCCTTGACGGTCTCGCAGGGCTGCCTGCCTGAGTCAACCGCGGGGGCTATCAGGTCCTTGCCGAGCAGATAATCGTAGGTGCCGTCGGCAGAACAGTTGTCCACGACGTAGATCGCATCGAGAGGATAAGTCTGCCTCAGCAGAGCGTCCAGGCACTCGCCCAACAGCTCTTTCCTGTTGTAGGTAACCACCACAGCGGCCGTCTTGTCTCGTCGCGTGTCAGTCACTCGTACGAATCCTGCCAAACAGGTCCAAAGCGCGGCTGATAACCTGATCCATATTCAGATACTCGTATTGAGCCAGTCTACCGAGAAAATAGACGCCGTCCAGTTTGTCGGCCTCGGCTTTGTACTGACGATAGAGGTCACGATTGCCGGGCGTCGGGATGGGATAGTACGGCGGCCCCTCGGCGGCACTGCACTCGTAGCAGATCGTCGTCCTGGGATGAGTCTGTAGGTAGAGATGCTTGAACTCCGTGATGCGCGTATAGTCTTGGTCGTTTGGATAATTCACGACGCCCGCATCCTGAAAACGCTCTACGTCAAGGGTCTCAACTTCAAAGACCAGGCTCCTGTAGGGGAGTCTCCCATGAACCCAGCCGAAGAACTCATCGATGGGTCCCGTGTAGATGAGCTTGCGGTAGCGTTCTGAGGCGGCCACGGCACGGTAGTCGGTGTCCAGCCGGAGGGCAATGTTGGGGCTGCCGAGCAGACGCTCGAACATCACGGTGAAACCCTGCGTCGGGATTCCCTGATAAGGATCGGCGAAATAGCGCGTGTCTCGGTCGAATCGGACGGGCAACCGGCTGGTGACCCCTGGGTCGAGTTGCTCCGGATCGAGCCCCCACTGCTTCCGGGTGTAGTTCTTGAAGAACAGCTCGTATAGCTCTTCGCCGACCTGCGAGACCACGACATCCCTGGCGTTCTCTATCGTCTCGCAGTGGATGCGCCGCTGGTCGAGGTATTCCCGGAGCTGGTCCGGCGTGAAGGCACGGGCGTAAAGACGCTCCATCGTATCCAGGTTGATGGGCAGGGAGACCTCCTTGTCCTTGACCTTCGCTAATACGCGATGAACGTAGCCGTTCCACTCCGTGAACCGGCAGAGGTAGTCCCACACCTGCTTCATCTTCGTGTGGAAGATGTGCGGCCCGTATCGCTGCACGAGCAGACCGTCGTCATTGCAGAAATCGTAGGCGTTGCCCCCGATGTGGTGGCGACGATCTATGAGCAGGACCTTTCGCTGCAGGCCGTTCGCCAGTCGCTCGGCCAGGACGCAACCGGCGCATCCGGCGCCGACGATGAGATAGTCATACGTCATGGTCTCGCCTCTGGAAGGTGCCGCGATGCAAAATGTTCAGGCCGCTCTTGTGCAGAGAGACGTACATGGCGATCGTAATCAACGTCTCCGTCAACAACACGGCAATGGAGACGCCCACGTGTCGCAGAGGCCCGACCAAGGTCAAGGCCAGGGCCAAATTGAACAGTCCTGCCGTCACCAATATCTTCGTCATGGTCTTCTTCATGCCGAAGTTGACCATGATCTGGACACCGAAGATATTGCTCAGGCCGGCGACAAAGGGTAGAAACGACAAGATCTGCACCACCGGCACACTGGCATCGAATCCCGGGCCCAGAATGATCCGGCTGATGTACGGGGCCCCGATGAGCAGACCCATCGATAATACGAGCGTCACGATACCGACGAGCTTGGCCACCTGCCCCGCGAACGTCAGGGCGGCCGCCTTCGATTCGGAAGCCAGCCTGCCCACGTACGGGAAGATCGCCTGTGACAAGGGCAACTGAAGGCCCTGGATGGCCCGCACGATTTTGTCGCCCGCGGCATAATAGCCCACATAGGTATCGGTGGTGAACAACCCGAGAATCACCGTGTTGCTCGTCGTGTAGAGCGTGGTCGCTATCCTGGAGAGGAACAGGTGCCAGCCGCTGATGCTTTCCCGGCGCAACGCGGCAATCGACGGAAACTCAAAACGAACGGGGAAACTGCACAAGGCCATGATCAGGCCCCCGGCGCCCATGAGGATGATCCCGACCGATTGCACGAGAGGAACGTAGATATAATCCTCGCTGCGCCGGATGAAGACGAAGATCGAAACCGTAATCAGAAACCGCGCAAGGATGTTCAGAACGGCGATATGCTTCATCCGCTCCAATCCTTGGAACAACCACACGGGAAACAGGCTTTGCCCGATCACGGTGCCGAACGCGAAGAGGTAAACGAGCCACTCCGTTCGCAGCTTGGGAACACTCAGGACCAGAAGCCCCATGGTGATGAGACTCAGCACCAGCAGCAACAGCCTGATGACCATGACGGCCGAGAAGATCTCCGAGAGCCTGCGCGGGTCGTCCCGATGAATGGATATCTCTCGCGTGGCTGAAAGGCTGAACCCGTACTCGGTCAGGATCACAAAGTAGATACTCAGCGCCCGGGCGAATTCGACCAATCCATATCGCGACGGGCCCAGGACCCTGACGAGGTACGGTAGCGTGATCAACGGCACCAGGTAGCTGGCGAACTGCAAAACGGAAAGAGAGAAGAAATTGCTTAGGACCCTCCGGTTTTGCCTCCAGGCGGCTTTGAGCGTGTCTAACATCTTAAGCGAGCAGTCTCATTCGATACATCACGTACGGAATCATTGACAATCAGCTCGATCCGCTCTCGTCCCGTGTCGCCTCACCATGTGCGGGCCCATCCTGCCGCCGGCGGTGTCCCCGCGACGAGCCGAGCCACGGGGCAGCCGCTCACTCTCACGACGCGCCCGGACCGGCATGGGAAGGCAACATATTGTGTCGTTCCCGTCCGTATTCCAGCACCACGGCCACGAAGGCGGTGGCCATGAGGAGGATGACAAAGGCCAGGGCGCTCCGTCCCATGACGCGCGCCGGGACCGGATAGACGACGGGCTTCTCACCGGCGCGGGTATTGACCAGGATCAAGTTCTGCGTTTTGCGAATATAGGATTTCAGGTAGTCGGCCAGGGCATCGTCCTGACAGTCGAGCAACTGCCCACCCAGGAACTCCAGGAATTGACCCACCGTGTAATACGTCAAGATGCTGGGCTCGACGACCTTGAGCAGCTTGTCGTTGAGGTCCAATATCTTGAGATAGTAGCCGTATTTCTCCTGGTCGCTACTGAGCTCTTCTTCCAAATCGATGATCTTCGACTGAACGGCACGGACCTGGTAGGGCAAAGGCAGAAACTCCCGCGCCTCGCGGACATCGGTGAACTGCAGCACAATGTTCCCCTCCGCTCCTGCGGGCGGCGTGTCCCCCAGACGGATGAGCTTCTCGAGCTTCTCCTTCTCCTTCTGCAGATCCAGTGACAGGGCAAAACGGTTGTCTTCGATCTCGGCGGCGAGAATCTTGAACTCCTGGATCGATTCTTTCAGGGCGTTCCTGATCTCATAGACGGGAAGCACGTTCTCGAGATTGGCCGTAACGACAGCGGACACCGCCGCCACGTCTTCTCTTGAGTCGCCGCCGATATCCATATAGAGCAATTGGGCTTGGAAGGTGCTGATGCGCTCGGACGTAGTGGGGTCCGTCGTCTGAAGCCGTTTCGGATACGCCGGCAAGGCGGCAAAGCGTATGAACTCCTCGACCGCCTCCTCCGTTTGCGCCTGCTCCAGCTTCTCAGCATACCCGGACACTCCGCTTTCCCTCAGGCGGCCGATGATCCTGGCCAGGTTCTCCGAACTGTAGAATCGGCGCAGCAGCACGTTGTACTCGCTTTCGGTGAGCGAACGCTCGTAGACAAATGTGACCGTGTACTTCTTCGGCCATAGGTACAACGCGGTGGCCAGCAGTAAGGACGGGACCAACGAGCCGCATACAATGAGGCCCCTGCGATACCACAAGAGACGAAAATAACGCAGGACCGCCGGTTCGTGATTTCCGAACAGCCCACGCGCGGCGCGCTCCGCACCGGCGCTGTTCCCTGCAATCGTTGTTGCCTCTGATCTACTCATGACCCGGCCCTGTTTCCTGATCGTTAACGGATGGCTTGCTACACTAAGCGTCATCGCATGTCGCCGCTCATAGCCAGGACGCAACTATAGGGCCCCTGCCGGCGCCTGTCAACGTTCTGGTGCCAGCAGGTCGCATGCATCTCTGCGAAGGGTCTGCCCGCCACATGGTCCCTCTCGCACCACCTGATTCCGGGAGCACCCTGCCTCCTAACTCACCGACCCCAGCGTGAGCCGGCAGGCAATGCGGCCGGAACATGTGATCTCACGTGACACACTCCCCATGATTCCCATTTTCCCCTTATTCACCCATGCCCTTCTACCGATATTCGCACAGGTGTGCGGTACGCCAAACACGTAGGTCGGCCCGCCGGACCCAGTTGATGTGCGGCATGATGGTCCCGGCGAGTCTGACGCTATCCTTCGGTCGCACATGGGTTTAACGGATTGCAGAAGCAGGTTCTCAGATCTGCTGCAGGAGCTACAGCCATGGACTGGAAACATGATCTCGACAACGCATTCTCGGACCTCTTCGGACGACGTAAGCTACTCCTGCTCCTGATGTCATGGTTGGCTTGCCTGCTGGCCCTGATAGCTTATAGGACTATCGCCGGCAGCCCGGCGGATTTCCCGATTTTTGTACCGATCGATCTGTCTGTCTTGGATCGCAATGAGACGGGGCCGCTCGTGGCTTGGCGAAAGGGCCGGCCGGCTGAATCGCAATCTGACTACAATGTGGAGTTCGATACCCTTCGCGCTGAAAACGGACGCCTCGGGTTCTTCCGGACGGCCTCGAGCAAGACCGCGAGCATAGATAATCTTCACGTTACGCTCCAGCAACCAGGGACCCTGAATCCCCCGGAGCACTGTCAGGATGTAAGGCTGATAGATTTCTGCAATCTCTTCGCGCCTCGTCGAGATGAAATCTCGAGAGCGAGCCGGCTCGGTGTCTTCACCGATCTCCAGGGTGAGGCCACCGACTGGACCATCGCCATTGACATGACCAACACGACAGAAGTGCATGTAAGGAACATGGTCTGGGAAATCCGCAGTGGAGATCGGACCGCTCTGAAGATTCAATGCCGGCGGGCGTGCCTGCGGGGCGACATGCCCTATGTCCTGCTGCAAGGCCATGCCACGGTGACAACGCCGACGACCACCCTCGAAGGCAACTGCATCAAGATGAACGTTCGAGACAACTGCTTCGTCGTCGACGGCCGCTACCTGCTGACGCGGGACGGCCGCCGCCAGGCCGGCATCGCCGGCTGCTTCGACACGGAGCTGAAACCCTATCAACTCGTCTCATCGGATGGGAAAGAGCAAGAAGAATGGACGCACGAATATCCGCTTGGAGTCTTCTGATTTGTTCGGGTCTGACCGCGCCTTTGGCCGCGTTGACGGCCGACGATTACCTCATCCCGGGGCGGGTCGCGATGTTCGACGGGATGCACTGCGGCGTGAGACAGGCGTGCGACGTCTTCGCGGCCGGACTCAGTGACGCGAACG
>CAYNQP010000203.1:0-6824 GCA_964399325.1 uncultured Pirellulales bacterium | reverse complement strand
TAGGCGGCGGCATTCTCGGCAGGGTCGCCCACATCCTGGAGATTGACAAAGTTGATGCCCTTGACAAGCCGGCCATGCTTGACATCCAGGCAAGGGATGATTCTGCGATAGTCCATAGTGTGCCTCCGTAAGCTTAACTTGATTCTGCTGGGTTCCGTTATCGACGTGGCATGAATCCAGTATACCGAGGCGACGTCTGCAGGTCGAGGATGGGATCCCGCTGAGAAGGGGAATTGTCGTCGCATCAGGTTTACCCGTTCGGCGATGGGACCTTCTTTGATGGGGACGAGAGATGAACAAGGTGACACCGTCAGGTGTACATACCTAGTCGCGTCATTGGGAAATACGTTGACAAAGCATGGGCCGGACCACCTAAATGGTCCCGAAACGAACACTCTAACCTATGGAAAGGGGAACGTCATGGCCAAGATGGAGATGCCGCACGCCGGACACGATAAGCATCTGTGCTATCTGAACAACCTGGGCTTTCAAATCAGTAACCCGAAAGAGTTCAAGGAGCTTGTCAAGGACGGCCAGTTTATGTGCAAGGTATGTGGTCGCGTGGCGGCCAATGAGAGGAATCTCTGCAAGCCGGTAAAGCTGTAGAAGCGGCGCTGTTGCTGTTGGAGTGAGCTTGCGCCCGTTCGGTGTCACGACATTGACCCCGTGCGGGTGGAACGGCCCGGGCCCTGATGCCAGGGCGGAGAAGAGGCTTTGGGCTCGCACGGTGAGGTTGGCGTTCGATACAGGGAGCGATGCGATGGTTAAGCTGGTCCTGGTTCGACACGGGCAAAGCACCTGGAATCTGGAGAATCGGTTCACGGGGTGGACCGACGTTGATTTGTCCGAGCAAGGCGTTCGTGAGGCCCACGAGGCGGCTGATGTTCTCAGACGCGAAGGGTACACGTTCGATCTGGCGTTCACGTCGGTTCTGAAGCGGGCCATTCGGACCCTTTGGATCGTTCTGGATGATATGGACCTGATGTGGGTGCCTGTCTACCGATCGTGGCGGCTCAACGAACGACACTACGGTGTCCTTCAGGGGCTCAACAAGAAAGAGACGGCTGAGAAATATGGCCTGGAACAGGTCCAGATCTGGCGGCGGGGCTATGACACGCCCCCGGGCGAGCTCTCGAAAGACGACAACCGACACCCTGGCCACGACCGGCGCTACGCCGACGTTCCCGTGGAACGGTTGCCCGCGACCGAGTCTCTGAAGACGACGCTCGAACGCGTGCTGCCGTACTGGCACGAGGAAATCGCGCCGATGCTAAAGCAAGGCAAGCAGGTTCTCGTCTCGGCGCACGGCAACAGCATGCGCGCCTTGGTCAAGTACTTTGACGGCGTCAGCGACGAGGAGATCACGCAACTGAACATCCCCACGGGGATTCCACTCGTCTACGAGTTGGACGACCAGCTACGAGCCCGCACGCACTATTATCTGGGCGATCCGGAAAAAGTCAAAGCCGCCACAGCGTCCGTAGCGGGTCAATTGACAGGGGGGGGCTCACAGCCGCTAAAGGGCAGTGCCCGGCCCAGCGAGCCTTGAGGGAGAGGGGGTTGATGTCGTCGCATTTCCGGGCCTCGCGCGTATACTGACCGGAGGAGACGGAAGCTTAGGACATGTGTGTTTCGGAGTCGCGTTACGGCACCAACGAGCCTGCGCCTGGCGAGGCCTCGAGCCTCTGGGGAAAACCGCTCAGCATGAAACGCAAATCATCACCTTCCCCTGGCGGGACGGGATAGAAAAATTCTTGCTTTTTCGACATCTCGATCGTGCTGTTGTCAATCCAGCGTCGCGTTTCCGCGTGGCCGTCGGCATAACCCAGCGAGCTGCGTGCTCTGCTGTGCCAAATCGCCAGAGGGTCCACCCACGTCTTGCTCTTCGGGTTCAGCACCCACGAGCCCATGTTGATTCCTCTGGGGTCGGCCTCTTCCACGAAGATGTACCTCTGCGCAGGCAGAAATATCTGCGAATACCTCTCGAGCTGTGCATACGTGTCCTGCCAGCCTTCCCCGTTGGCTCCGCCCACAATCGAGTAGCTGCGAAACGCCACCTTTCCCGGGTTGAGCTTCCTCTGGTCTGCCGGGCAGCGGTAGGCGTCAATCGTGTTGCCGGTGTAGCGGAATAACGCGCCACGGCGGATGCCGTCCCTCTCCTGTGCCTCAGTACTGTTGGCAGTATCAGAAGGCGCCTGGACCCAATTGAAGGTATCGTTGCCCACAAAGCCACCCACGAGGCGATCGTCGTTGTCGTCCTTGTAAAGCAACCAAGCCAGCGACAAGGTCTTTAGATTCTGGATGCAGACGGCTCCCTGGGCCTGATTTCTGACGCGCACCAGCGCTGGGAGGGAAATCGCGATGAGAGACAAGACAATCGCCAGCACGAGTAACAACTCGATGAGCGTTAGCCCTTTCCTTGTCATTGACTGTCTCCCTATCCTTCCTTGACGGCGGATGATCGCGCCAGAGAAGATGCCGACCCTATCCTTACCACTATACCATTTGTGAGAAAAGTGTCAATGAATTCCGAAAAAATCACATCCCAAGGCCGCCAAATCCACAAAGCGGTCGGCCTTGCCCGTGCGGTGGGCTAATTACGCAGCGCCAACAGGGGGGAAGGCAGGCGACCTTGCCGATGGATGAATGCGGCCGACGAGAACTCGGACACCTTCATGACCGGCGCCGAACCGAGCAGGCCGCCAAAATGTACGATATCGCCCGGTTTCTTGCCTGGCACAGGGATAATGCGGACACTGGTGGTCTTGCAGTTGACCACGCCGATGGCCAGTTCGTCGGCTATGATGGAGGAAATCGTCTCGGGAGGGGTATCGCCCGGTACGGCGAACATATCGAGGCCCACCGAACAGACGCTCGTCAGGGCCTCAAGCTTGTCCAGGCTCAACGCGCCGGACTTGACGGCCCGAATCATGCCTTCGTCCTCACTGACGGGGATAAACGTTCCCGAGAGCCCGCCCACGTTTCCGGAGGCCATAGCCCCGCCCTTCTTCACGGCGTCGATCAGCAGGGCCAGGGCCGCGGTTGAGCCAGGGGCCCCCATGCGGCCGACTCCCATTGCCTCGATGATCTCGGCCACGGAATCACCGGTTGACGTTGTCGGGGCCAGAGAGATATCGACGATGCCGAAATCGACCTTCATCAGGTCGGCCATCTCCCGGCCGATTAGCTCCCCGGCGCGCGTGATCTTGAATACGGTCCTCTTGATGACTTCCGAGAGTTGCGTCAGATCGCAATCCGGGTTTTGGACCACGACGTTGTGAACCACGCCGGGGCCGGAAATGCCGATGTTCAAGGAGAAATCAGGCTCCCCAACACCGTGATGCGCCCCGGCCATGAAGGGATTATCTTCCGGGACGTTGGCAAAGACGGCGATCTTGGCGCAGCCGATACCGTTCTCGGAGCGGTTGGCCAGGTCCTTGATGATATGGCCCATCTTGGCAACGGCGTTCATATTGATACCCGCCCGCGTTGAGGCGAGGTTCAGAAAACCACAGATTCGTTGTGTTTTTGAAAGGGCCTCCGGGAGGGCATCGATGAGATTCTCCTCGGTGGCTGTCATTCCCTTGTGGACGAGGGCGCCAAAACCGCCCAGGAAGTCAATGTCGGCCTTCTTGACCGCGCTATCGAGGGCCTTGGCCAACTTCACTACGGTGGTCTTGTTGCGAGGCAGCGGTTCCAGGAGAATCGATGCCGGTGTCACCGCGATGCGCCGGTTGGTAATGGGGATGCCGTATTTCTGTTCGAGGAGGTCGGCACCGCGATTGAGCTGCTGTCCTTTCTCCACGATTCGGTCCCGAACCCGCTTGATCAGCCCATCCAGGCGGCGATCCATGCAGTCTTTGAGGTTGATGCCGAGGGTGACGGTGCGGATGTCGAAATGATGATCCAGCGTCATTCGGACGGTTTCGAAGACTTCCTCCACGGATATCCGCATAACTACACCCTATGCATGGCTTTGAAGATGTTCGCGTCCTGGATCGTGATGTTCAAGGCCATGGCCTTGGCGACCTTGTCCAGGCGTTTCTTGATCTGGCTCATATCGACAGAGGACTTGGCGACATCGACCGCCATGGTCATGACGAACGTTTCTTCCAGAATTTTCTGGTTGACGTCCACGATATTGACGTTGACGCGGGCCATCACGGTGGCCAGCTTGGCGACAATGCCGACCTTGTCTTCACCGGTGACGGTCACGATACAGATCTGTGATGCGTTCTCCTCGGTCATAGTGTCCCTCGCGTGTTTCTATGGCATAACGCCGTCCAATTGCGTCTTTAATGCTGATGTCTTGGCGTGGTCGGTCATATCGGCCAGCAGGGCCGTGACCGTGATGAAGCCGTTGGCCAAGGCCGTCGTATCAGCCGGGGTTTGTTCGGGGCGGTGGCCGCCGCCGGCCAACTGGTAAGAGGCTTCGCTTCGGCCGTCTTTCTTCGGGATGTAGTACTCGTGAAAGCCGCCGGTGGCTTGGGGGACCACGCACACGCCCTTGGGCTCCCCGTCCGACAGTCGGGGGATGTTGATGTTGATGACATCACCGCTCTGGAGTGGCATAAGCCGGTTGAGAATCCCCACGCCGAGCTGGGCCGCCTTGTCGAAGTCCATCTCCGGCTCCACGGCCAGGCTCATGGCCACGGAGGGGATACGCAGGAAGGCGGCCTCCATCGCGGCGGCCACGGTGCCGGAGTAGTACACGTTGATCCCCACGTTGGCCCCGTTGTTCATGCCGGCCACGACCAGGTCAATGGGGCCCTCATGAAGCTGCATGCTCGCCAGCTTCACGCAATCGGCCGGCGATCCGTACACCCCAAAACCAGTAAACAGTCCAACAATATCCACTTCACTGCAAGCCAGCGGCTCGAAGAATGTCACGCTGTGGCTGGCGCCGGATTGGCTGTCCGCCGGAGCCACGACCATCACCTCGCCGATCTGGGTAAGCTGCCGGTAAAGGGCCGCCAAGCCCGGGGCGAAGATCCCGTCATCATTTGTCAGTAGTATACGCATTCCTGCCCCACCGGAATCGGCTCAACACATCATGGGTTGGAACTGACCCTTCGTGTACCGCACCTCGCACGGTTGACACGGTCTTGGGCCAGCCCACCTAAAGCGGGGCGTATTGTAGCGACCCGGGCGGGGTCTGTCAATTTGCGTCGGAGGTCTGGGGCGGCGGGTCAGGGAACCGCGGCCGGGTCGGTGGATAGGCTCTGCTTGACGGATCGATGGCCGGGCCTGTATAAGACCGTGCATGGAGAAATACACATTGTCAAGAGAATGGCGCGTCATGAGCCGAGAGGAGGTCCGGGCGGTAGATCGATGGGCCATAGATCAGGTCGGCGCGTCCGGGGTCGTGCTCATGGAGAACGCCGGCCGCAGTTGCGCAGAGCTGGCCAGAGAGAAGCTCCAGGGCGTGATCGAGCCTCGGGTCTGCATCTTCTGTGGGACCGGCAATAACGGCGGCGACGGCTACGTCATAGCACGCCATCTAATCAACGCTGGTTTGAAGGCCGAGGTGGTTGTCTGCGGCGACCGGGCCAGGATTCGAGGCGATGCCAAGATCAACCTCGACATTCTGGAGCAATTGGGCCATACGGCGCAGCCGCTTGATCCGGGCGGGCCGGAGGTGGCCGCTTCCGTCCAGGCTTGGGCCGGCAAGGCAAGCATGATTGTCGATGCGCTCTTCGGCACGGGACTGCAAGGCCGGCTCAGAGAGGGTTACCACGGGCTGGTGGATGCGGTCAACGCCCTGGGCATTCCGATCCTGTCGGTAGACATTCCCTCCGGCCTCGATTGCGACACGGGAGAGCCGCTCGGCACCGCCATTCGGGCCACCTATACGGTGACATTCGTGGCGGTCAAGAAGGGTTTCGTGGCTTGCCCGATGGCACGTCGATACACGGGGGAACTCTACGTTGCCTCGATCGGTGTTGAGCCGCCATAGCCGAGTGGCGATGCGATGGCCCGGGTCTTGCCTAAAACGCTCCTGCCTGGCCCACGCGGTTTTGGTAGCCCGTGAAGTGGAGAAAACGCTCATACGTGAAAATCGGTATGTAGAGCGCCTGGGCTTGCTGTTGGATCTGATCGTAGTGCTGCCGTCGTTGTTGGGCCCTGTCGTACTTTTCCCTGGCATTTGGGTCTGCCGCCAGATCGTCGAAGGTCGGCTCCGGCGGCACCGCCGGTTTTGTCCCGAGGATGACGAAGTCCGTCTTCGCGGAGACCTCGCTGTTCACGGCGCCGCCCCATTTCTGGATGAGCGCCTGAATGCTGGCGTCGGCGTCGTAGTCCGGTTTCCCGTCTTCGTTAAGATCGAAATCGCCCGCGATGACGAAGTGGTTGACCTTGTGGCTGCTCCAGATCAGATTGGCCACGAGGTCATTTGTGGTGATCGGGTTCTTCTTCTCTGATGACAGTACTCTGGCGGTGGACACCTTCTTGTCTACCGCGAAGATCTCCACTTCGGCCTTGGGCTTGCCGTCCTTGGGAATGCCGCCGGCGCTGTCGTAGACCGAGAATGTCAGGCCGCGATAGATGTGATCATCAGCCCCGAGATTGACCGTAACCAGCCCCGCGGCGTCATCGACGAGAATGACTCTGCCGTCCGCCGTCTGGGCTTCAGCCTCCTGGTCGGGTGCGGGCCGGACCTTACTGACGTCCGCCAGCGCCTCGCCCAGTCTCTCCTGGGCTAGGTCTCGTTGGGCCTGGGTCTTGAGCAGATCCTGGTTGGATTGCCTCGACAGTGCCTGTTCGTCTTCGAGTCGTCTGAGATAATCGGCAACCTGCTGCTCAGAACTCTGCTTCACGAATGCCTT
>CAYNQP010000202.1:0-6834 GCA_964399325.1 uncultured Pirellulales bacterium | reverse complement strand
TGAGCGGGGACGCTCGCCTCGCGCATTTCGCGTCAGTTCGAGCCTTGCGGCCCGATGCAACTGGGGGTATATTGATTCCATTCAGGGGCCGGTTCGCCTGTCTGAGGGCCGTTTTTTGCGGTTGCTTTGCCGATGCAGAACCCTATAATCGGCAGAGGATTCCATGCAGGAGACCTCACGGTTTGGGCAAGTAGCGCGTGCAGACACGTTCACCTGACAATCTTCGTCCACAGCAGAAGTTGAATCGAAAGGAGTAGATATGGCAGTCAACCGGAAGTTGAAAATGGGAATGGTCGGTGGAGGCATCGGGGCCTTCATCGGTGATGTGCATCGCAAGGCCTCCCGCATGGATGGCCAGATCGAGCTGGTGGCCGGAGCATTCGATATCAATCCCAAGAATTCCAGGAAAGTAGGCAGGCAACTATACCTCAACCGCAAGCGCGTCTACGGCGACTACAAGGAGATGATTGCACGCGAGTCGGCCCTGCCGGAGGGCGAGCGCATCGATTTCGTCGCTGTGACGACCCCTAACAACTGGCACTTCCCGATTGCACGCGATTTCCTGAAGGCCGGCTTCCACGTCATGTGCGAAAAGCCCATGACACTCACCTCCACCGAGGCGAAGGAACTGCAGAAGCTGGTCAAGAAGAACAAGCTCGTCTTCGGTCTCATGCACAACTACACCGGCTACCCGATGGTCAAGCTGGCCAAAGACATGGTCACGAAAAACGAAGTCGGCAAAATCCGCAAAGTCGTGGTCCAGTATCCACAAGGCTGGCTCGCGACCGCCCTCGAGAAGACGGGGCAGATGCAAGCCAGTTGGCGAACCGATCCGAAGCAGAGCGGCGCCGGGGGCTGCGTCGGTGACATCGGCACCCATGCCGCCAACCTGGCTGAGTATATCACCGGATTGAAGATCACGCACATCTGCGCCGAACTGACGACCTTCGTCCCGGGACGTCCTCTCGATGATGACTGCAACTGCCTGATCAAGCTCGAAGGCGGCGCGAAGGGCGTGCTCCACGCCAGTCAGATTTCCCATGGCGAAGAGAACAACCTGGCCATCTGGGTCCATGGTGAGAAGGCCAGCCTCGAATGGCATCAGGAACATCCCAACCACCTGTACGTCCGGCGGCCGAGCAAGCCGGAAGAGGTCTGGAAGCGTAGCAACGACTATGTCGCCGCCTACAGCAAAGCCGCGGCTCAAAACACCCGTCTGCCCGCCGGCCATCCGGAAGCCTTCTTCGAGGCCTTTGCCAACAACTACGCCAATTTCGCCGAGACGGTCAAATGCGCAATTGCCGGCAAGAAGGCCGATGCAATTGCACTGGACTTCCCCGGGGTGAACGAAGGCATCCGCGGCATGCTCTTCATCGAAACCGTCGTGGCCAGCAGCAAGAGCAACAAGAAGTGGACACCGTTGAAGAAATAGCCGTTGGAGACATTTGCCGCTGTTCGGCGCACCGGTTGGCGTGCGCCGAACAGCGATTATCCGCGGGGGGATCACGTTGACCGCGACTCGCGTTCGAGTCCGGAGGTAAGGGTGTATTTCAGTAGCAGCTATTTGGGAGCCGAAAAGATGAAACGCCCACCAATCAGTCCTCACGAAGATCAACATTCTCTTTCGCGGCGCGCTTTCATCGGCACGGCCGCAGCAACCGCTTTTGCAGCCTCAACTATCGCCCCCAGGGTAAGGGCCGCCGCCTCAACCAAGAAGTTCAAGCTGAAATACGCGCCGTCCCTCGGCGTCTTTCGCGCGCATGCCGGCAACGACCCGATCGACCAAATCAGATTCATGGCCGACCAGGGATTCTCCGCCATGTTCGACAACGGCCTGATGGGCAAGGCCCCCGATCTGCAGGAGAAAATCGGCAAGGAAATGGCCCGTCTGGACATGACCCTGGGACCGTTCGTCCTCTATGCGGATTTCGGCGTCAAGAGCATGGTGACGTCGGACCAGAAGGCCCGCGACATGCTGATTGACAAGATGAAGCAAGGCCTCGAGGTCGCCAAGCGCACCGGCGTCAAATGGGCTCTGGTCGTTCCGGGCCGGTTCGATGAGAGGCTGGAGTGGGACTATCAAACGGCTAACGTCGTGGACAACCTCAAGCGCTGCGCTGAAGTGGTCGAGGCAGCCGGACTGGTGCTGGTGCTTGAGCCACTAAACATGCACGACCATCCCGGGCTGTTCCTGACCAAGATGCCACAGGCGTACCAAATCTGCAAGGCAGTCAACCATCCTTGTTGTAAGATCGTCGACGACCTGTACCACCAACAGATCACTGAGGGCAACCTGATCCCGAATATCGACAGATCCTGGAGCGAGATCGGCGCGTTCCACCTCGGAGACAATCCCGGCCGCAAGGAACCCGGCACAGGCGAAATCAACTACAAGAATATCTTCAAGCACATTCACCAGAAAGGATACGAAGGCGTGCTGTGCATGGAGCACGGCATGAGTGGACACGGCAAGGAGGGTGAACGGGCCCTCATCGAAGCCTACCGAGCTTGCGACGACTTTGAGGTCTAACGCGGGCGATAGGGACCGCAGGCACAAGAGTATCGGGCATAAGTTCAGTAGAAAGGAACCACGTATGAAGCAAGAACCAACTACTGCCGCCGGCAACCTTTCACGCCGGCGCTTTATCAAGACCTCGGCAGCGGGCATGGCGGCTGCTCTGGCAGGCCAAGGCGTTATCTTCGCCGGCTCTACCAGAAGGAAATTCCGTGTCGCTCTGATCGGCTGCGGCGGCCGAGGCAGCGGGGCCCTGGAAAACTGCCACGAGGCGGCCAAGATCCTCGGCGTGGAGTTGGAAGTAGTCGCTACCGCCGACTGGTTCAAGAACAAGGCCGAAGACACGGGCCAGACGTACAATGTTCCAGCGTCGCGCTGTTTTGGCGGAGCCACCGCCTACAAGGACGTGCTCGGCACCAACGTCGAGCTGGTTCTCATAGCGACCTCGCCCAACTTCCGGCCCGTGCATTTTGAGGCCGCAGCCAAAGCCGGCAAGCACGTCTTCATGGAGAAACCCGTAGCGGTCGACCCGCCCGGTGGACGTAGAGTCATCACGGCCGGGGAAATCGCCAAGCAGAAGGGTCTGTCAGTGGTTGCCGGCACGCAACGACGGCATCAGGCCGGCTACCAGCGAATCCAGCACCAGATCGCCCAAGGCGCCATCGGGAGTATTGCCGGCGGCGCTGTTTGGTGGTGCGGCGGCGCCCTTTGGTACAAGACGAAGGAACCCAACGAAAGCGACGCCGATTACATGGTTCGCAACTGGGTCAGCTTCACCGAGATGTCAGGCGATCATATCGTCGAGCAGCACGTCCATAACCTGGATGTCGCTAACTGGTACATCGGCCATCCGCCGACCACGGCGCTGGGCTTCGGCGGCCGGGCCCGACGCAAGACCGGCAACCAGTTCGACTTCTTCAGCATCGACCTCGATTACGGCGACGGCTGCCGCATCCACAGCATGTGCCGCCAGGTCGACGGGACCGACGGCGGCGTCCGGGAGTTCTTCCGGGGCACCCAAGGCGAAACCGGGGGCGATGGCGGGCTCAAGGCGGCCAAGGAGATCAAGGTTCCCGGTTTCGGGGACCGCAATCCGTACGTGCAGGAGCACATTGATCTGCTCCAGAGTATCATCGACGAGAAGCCCATCAATGAGGCCACCAACGTCGCGACATCGACGCTGACGGCCATCATGGGCCGCATGTCCGCCTATACCGGCAAGCTGGTTCGCTGGAGGGACATGATGGAGAACGAGGCCTCGCCCTACTACAGCCTCACTCTCAAGCCGACCGCGGAGGACTTCGAGAAGGGCCAAGTTGTTGCCCCGCCGGATGACATCGTTGCCGTGCCCGGGTCCGAGCGTCGCTCCAGGGGCTGAGTTCCAATCAGGCCGACGGCTACACCGCCGTTCGCCCAATAGGCAAACGAAAAGAAGTCGCGTCACTGCCGGCGCGACTTCTTCTTTTTTGGGACTATGTGGATCTTGAACATATCAAGTCATGTTCAAGCACCGCTAATCAAGTAGCACAATCTCCGCAAACTCGACAAACGCCCTGGCGGTGGCCTGATGCGGCCGAATCTCTCCCACCAATCCGACCTTATGGCCGATAAGTTCGGTTAAGTCCTTGCTCGCGGCCGGACCCTTTGGAGAGACATAGCAGATCGTCTTGCCGGACTCGTCGAGCACGCGATAACGCTTGGCCTGGCCGACGGCAGCCGTGGCCGCATAGACACTCGAGTCCGCGAGCTTTCCGATAACGGCGAACTTGCCGAGGTTCTCGATCTGCGCCAGCCTGGCGGTACGAGCGTCGTCAATTTTCTCGCTGACATTCTGCAGTTCCTTGCTCTGCAGTGCGATCTCCTTGGCCACCGTGCAGGCCAGTTCGAATCGCTCTGCCTGCTTGAGCGTAAACTCAGCATAGCGGGCGGCGCGGCCGGCGCTCTTGTTCTCGGCGAGCTTGGCGAGCTTCTCCTTGATCTCACTGTAGTCCTGCTGGGCCATGGGCTTCGCCTGTTCGTCCTTGACCAGCTTGCTCAGGGCATAGTACGCATCAAGCAGCTCAGACTCACTTCGCATCTCCACCGGCGGTGACGTGGGCGTACCCTCGGCCCCCTCAATCTGGACCGGCGTCTGCTCGGCCAGGGATCGAACGGGCTGAACGAACTGGCTGCTGACCCAGAGATAGGCCCCCTGCGGCGGGGCAATCTTGTAGTATTCGTCTTTCTCTTCGCTGAGCAGCTTGACCGTCTGGCCGCGATTGAGCGATACCTGCTTGCTGATGGAGACCATGGGCGGGACAAAGTCCGACCCGGCGTAGACCCCCACGTTGTCGCCCGTGACGATACCCATCGTCGGATTGGCCAGATTGATACTCACGTACTGCATCGCAATCCAGGAGAAGCACCCGGGCGGTGGGACGATGCATGACCAGCCCTGCTGAGTCTCAACCACCTGGACGCGATCGGCCTTGTAGAGCTTGCCACATTGGTAGAAATTCGTGCCGGCCCCCGAGCGCATGAACACGTCGTTGCCGGTGATCTCGCCGACGAAAGGCCCTGTCGTCGCCGGGGCCGGTTGCATCGCTTCCGTCGGAGCCACCGCCGGCATATTCGCATCCGGCTGGGCCCAGACCGGCCCGCACAGGCTCAACACCGCAATAAGAACCACGGTAAATAGCGGACGCCCCTGAGACGCCATTCGCACCGCACGTCCAGAAGATTTCATGCGAGCTTTCATCCTTGTTGCCTCCTATAAAGATGTTCCCATCGCTAACTTAGGAACGGCCCGCTGGTAGGGCGATCCTTCAAGCGTGAAACTATCGGCACCGTCCGCCTTTGTCAACCCCGAAGTCATAGCATCCATCCTATGGCACCCGACCACGTTTCGTGCCCTGAATTGCACAGATGACCCGGATTCACCATACGCCCCAGAACCACGAAGACTTCCCCCAAACGGGTGAAATTGGCTTTGTTTCGCATAGTCGCTCCGCAAAGTGTCAAGTTTGAAGTGTGAAGTTGGGAAGCCGGACACCCAGCTCAGTGCCCTTGACACTTGAGACTCCGGCCTGTAGCTGGAATTGGCTTTGTTTTTCGGCTCGACCCTCATTTTCTTCCCCAAAGACGCGCGAAATTGGCTTTGTTTTCATCTTCTGGGTCCCCTGCCGACCCTCGGCGACCGAAAATTGGCTTTGTTTGGCATAGTCTGGTCCAGAAGTGTCAAGTTTGAAGTGTGAAGTCGGGAAACCCAACACTTCTCCTGCGCCCCTTGACACTTCAAACTGCAAACCTGACCTTCCGGCACGTTGCCGCCGACGCACATCTCCGGCTTCCGGCGGTTGACAAGGATTTGACCTTCGCTGGGCACGACTCGCTATTCCTATGTCTCATTCCATATCAGTAGTTACATAGACACCATACACACTCGTCCGATGCCCGTCAACCCAGAAATCCTCGCCCCCGTACAGCGGCTTACTCCTTCTCACCCATCCCTTATTACTCCCCCTTGCCTTTCCGCCGGCTTGCCCCTGCAATACGACGATGGAATCGCAGGCAGCGGTGCTCTTTGAGACGGAGACAATGTATCTGACCCCCCTAGTTCCTGAGAGGACAACACGGTTCGGCGATGAAGAAACCGGGGTCGAGGTCTGTCGAAAAAGCCGCCAAATGCTGTATTTCTTCGCAGATTCCCTGATTCCTGCAACAAGCATGGCCAAATTGATACCCAGAACCATTGAAGTCAATGGAGCACAGTGGTATCATGAGACATACAGCGTACGGGAGCACCATTTATGAAGCCATATGGGAAATCCCGGATGGAGAAACATCGCCTAACGCGACTTGATTGGAAGGAGGTCCCCGATGTATCGAATAACAACACTTCTGCTGGGTATTGCCTGCGTAACACTCATTCTCACCGATGGCGCCATGGCCCGGGCTCCTGTCGACGCCATGGCCCACTGGGCGTTCGATGAGGGAACCGGAGCGATCGCCGTTGATGAGTCCGGCAACGGCAACGACGGCACGGTGAATGGGAACCCGGCATGGGGACCCGGAGTTCACGGTCTGGCCCTGGAGTTTGATGGGCAGGATGTCTACGTCGGCACGGACCAAAGCCTGCTCAACGATCTGGCCGGGTTCACGATGGCTGGTTGGGTCAACGCCGTCAGTGTCGGCTCATACATAAGTCTCTTTGGTCAAAACGACCTGATCGAGTTCGGGTTCACCACGGAGAACGGCGGCCAACTCGGGACGTGGATGGCCGGAAATGATTGGGCTTTTGTGGGCGCCGATTATCCTTTCTCGTACCCGTCCTGGCACCA
>CAYNQP010000201.1:0-6847 GCA_964399325.1 uncultured Pirellulales bacterium | reverse complement strand
TACTTCCATCGGCCGACCAAAGGTGATTTCGTGAGTTTTCAGACAGAGCCTAGTCATGTGGGCTCTACCTCAGTGCAGGAACGTTGATTCGGATAGACAGACCCACGACCGCGGCTCGCAACCGGCGCCGCCGGCGAGGGCGAGGGCCAAGCCACAGAGCTTTCCCATAGTTGCTCTCCTCCGAACTGGGTTGACATCCGCTTACGCACGTCGGACCGTTCCTCCGCCGAGAATAACCCGCGCTGGCTGTCAATGACTTACTCCGAAGCCTTCAACAGGTCGTCGTGCTGGCCGCTTGCAGCTAACATGACGAAGCTCGCAGGTATTTTATTATACACAAATCGGTCTCAGCCGTCCATCCTAGAGCTACATATGCCCTGTATGGCCAAGCCATTACACTTGAAATTTCAGACTTGAAACTTGAGACTTGGCGTGAACCGCTGGCGGGGCACGCCAGACTTAGAGGATAGATGGCCGAAGAAACCGAACAACTCATTGATGAGATTCTGGTGATGGACGCCCAGACCGGCAGCGTCAAGGCCCTGGAGGCCCTGGTCAGCCGGTGGCAGAAACGTCTCTGGCGATACGCCTACGATCTGACGGGCCGGACCGACGCCGCGTGGGATGTCACGCAGGACGGCTGGCTCGGCGTCATCCGGGGCATTCGCCGCCTGCAGGACCCCGCCCATTTCAAGGCCTGGGCCTATCGCATCGTGACCAACAAGGCCAATGACTGGATGCGCCGGGAGATGCGTAAGGCCCGTTTGCAGCCGGAAGCTGCCGAGCCTCAAATAGCAGGCGGTGAGACGCCGGAGATCGAGACAGCGAACGACCTGCGCGACCTGCTGCGCCGGCTTTCCGACAGGAGCAGAGCGGTACTGACGCTACACTACATCGAAGGCTTCGATGTCGCTGAGATGGCATCCATCCTGCGGATCGCCAAGGGCACGGTGAAGTCGCGACTGCACACGGCCAGAAAAGAACTGAAGCACCTGTGGCAAGAACACGGTGAGGACTAACCCCTTTGAAGGAGTAGAGAAATGGATCGCGAACAGCTCAAGAGGATCATAGACGATTCGGAAGAATACAACCCTACGAAAGAAGACACCATCCGCACGATGCTGAGCGACTTCTACAACCGCAAGATGCTCTCGATGGTGATCTTGGTTTGGGCGCTGGGTCTGGCCTTCATGGGTGGGGCCATAATCTGCGCTGTCGGGTTCTTTGAGAACGTTGAGACCAAAGACCAGATCATGTATGCGGCCCTGTTCATCTGTTTCATCCAGTTTGTCGGCCAGATCAAGGTCTTCGCCTGGCAGATGATCCACCGAAACAGCCTCAAACGCGAGATCAAACGTCTCGAGCTGCGCATCGCCGAACTGCCCCAAGCGCTCGCGGGCAAGTAGCGTGAGGCGACAGGCCCTGAGTTCTTGTTCTTCCCCTAGCCTTGGTGCTGTGCGCTCGGTGAGGACTCCTCCTCCAGAAGCAGTTTCCATATCTTGTCTATGCTGGCCTGATGCACTTCCTCGAGATTCGCAGGGGCCAGAAAATCCTTGCGAAAGCGCGCATAGCGCCGGTCGAACGCAAATTCCTTTTTGACCTAGTCGAGGGACAGGCCCTGTTTCCGGGCTTGAGTCAGGCCGTTGAGCAGGTCCGCAAGGTACTCCCGGCGCGTCGAGAGCCGTTCCTGGAGCCAGTTGAGGTTCATGCTTTTGTGGCCAATGACCTGAACCCCTTTGAACGCGGCATTGCCGCCGGCACGGTGCACGTGATTGTGGGTGTTGATCACGTAGATCCAATCGTTGCGTCCCAATGCTTTCTCGGCGGCTTCTTTGATCATGCCCATGACATACGGCGTGATTTCGGTTTCAATGACCGCAAGCCCTTTCTCACTCTCGATGACAGTGATATTGGTGTTGCTGCCCATGTTTTCCACGTTCAGGACGGTGACATGGTCGGTGACCCGGCGCACGTTGACGTCCTGGGCCAAGCTGACAGTAACCATCACGAGCAGACAGAGCAGTGAAGAGAAGCCTTTGTAAGAATCCTTTATGTCAATCCCCTCTAGATATCTCAAGCACGACGAATCTTGGATTCTACCTGCCGGCACTTATTCTTGCCCTGATCACCCACAACTCAAGGCAGTCGCCGCGGCCTGCGACGCCGCAACCTTCCAGGCGGACGCCTTTGGGCTCGAAGGGAATCTCCAGGCTCTGCAGGTCATATCCTGAAAGATCGAAACCGCCTGCGGTTGTCAGGGCACTGGTCCGAGTGATTTCTACTTCTCCGGCGCCGCCGTCCGTAATGAAGACACGCGGTTGCCGGTCGAAGCGTCGGGCGTCGATGAGGATATCGGCGCTGGGCCCGTCCACGAGCGGACCAGCGAACTCCACGTGAACCCAATGGTTCTCGGGCAGTTCCAGGAACAGGGGATTCTGACTCTGACGGCGAGTGACAATCGCTTCGAGTCCGCCGGACGGCATGGCCGCTGGGGTGTGCTCCTGCGTGTAGACCTGCCAACCGTTCTTGTCGGGATCGAACCCTTCGATCACACGGACCGGGTCTGCGAACGCATTGTAGAACCATCGAAGGCCAGCTTCCTGTCGTATGCGGAACCGGCCCCATGGATTGACCAAGTACTTGCCTCCCACGGTAAAGCCCGTGAGGACGATAGCGGCTGCGATGAGACCGGCTTTTGAGGCAAGCAGGCTCAGACAGACCGTTGTGCGGGCGACCGAAAGAGAAGCCTCACTGACCCTCGTCGTCGCGCCGGCTTTCCTGGCTGTTCCCGCGGTAATCGCTCCAAAAAGGCTCAGGGCTGCCAGGAAATGGTCCCGGCCATATCCCCGGCGCGTCAATTGCTTCTTCAAGGACTGCTTGGCCCGGAAGAACTGTACCCGGGCCTGCAACTCGGTTTGACCGGTGACCGCGGCAATCTGAGGGTAGGTCATTTGCTCGAAACACCGAAAGGTCAGAATGCTGCGATAGGCGAGATTCAGGGCGCCCATAGCGTCGAACACTGACTGGCGAAGCTCGTCGTTGACCAGCTTGTCCATGCCCGAGTTCTCCGGGCCGCTGACCTGCGTGAGACGGTCATAGTCCAGGGTGGTTCTTGATTGCACGCGCTTGTTGCCCTGAATGCGATAGTGGTGTTGCACCTTGCCGAGCGCCGTGCGGTGCAACCACGCCCAGAAAAAATTGACATGCTTGAAGGTCAGCTTCGATTTCGATTGAACCATCTCCAGAATGGTCTCTTGCGCCAGATCGTCCGCCAGATGCCGATCAAGTGTCAGACGATAGACAAGTACATAGACCTTGTCCCTGGCCAACTCCGAGAGTGCCGATAGGGCCTCTTGCCGGCCGGATTGTGCCTGTTTGATCAATTGTAGGTCGATTGCTTTGTGCATAGAACAATCCATGCGTATTATCCCGATAGAACCGATTTGTTACACTCATTTCCCTTTTCAACACATTTCTCGGAAATTCTCTCTGAAGGGTGCAACACGCCTTCCGGTTTGGGATATAGCCGTGTGGAGTCGGTTGACGGATGCACTCAAAAGTCTGTTTCTCAGGAGACACGCGATGGAATCAACCAGAAGAGTCTGCCTGGCAGGCGCGGCTACCCTCCTTTGCTTCGCAAGCATTGGCCTCTCTCAAGTCAGCGGCCCGTATTTTGGACAAGAGCCGCCGGGGATGACGCCGGAGGTCTTTGCGCCGGGGATTGTTTCACTGCCGGACCGGTGCGAAGTGGGAGGGTGCTTCAGCCCTGATATGAGTGAATTCTACTTCACGGAAACCGACGGGCGCTGGACCTGGACGAGAGTCCTGGTCACGACGTCTCAGGATGGCGTGTGGAGCCCCCCCGCTTACGATCCCCTCTTCCGCCTCAATGACTCTCTCTGCAAGTTTGTACTGGATGATTCCGAGAAGATGTATTTCTACCGCCCCAGCCCTTCCACCCAAAACGACGTCTGGACCGCCGACCGTCTCGCCTCGGGCTGGGGGAATTTCGAGCGCCTGCCGGAACCGATCAACTCCAGCGCCGCTGAATGGGGCTTCACTCAGGCCGCTGACGGCACCGTGTACATCTCGTCCACACGTTCCGGCAATGCCGACATCTACCGTATCCGGCGGGTCAACGGGGAGTACGGCCCCGCCGAGCCCCTGTCCGCCTGCAACACGACCTACGGAGAGAACGGTCCCTATGTCGCGCCGGACCATAGCTTCCTGCTATATCACTCCACCCGACCGGATGGATTCGGCAAAGCCGATCTCTACGTGAGTTTCCGCCGTGACGATGACACATGGACCCGGCCTATGAACCTGGGACCGCGCGTGAATACGGCGATAGAGCAATGGGACCCCAAGATCAGCCCGGACGGGAAGTATTTGTTCTACATCCATCGCTCCGGATGGACTTCGGACAGCGATACGTCGGATATATACTGGGTCGATGTGCGCGCGGTGCTGCCCGACCCGAACGGCCCGATCCGGAACCTGACCACAGGCCAACGATTTGGCTCCGTCCAATGTGCTATCCACTATGCCGATCCGGGTGACACCATCGTGGTAGGCGCCGGAGTGTACGCCGAATCGATCGATCTGACCGGCAAAGATCTGTGCCTGCAATCCGTCGATCCCAACGACCCGTTCTATATTGGCGGCACCACAATCCAGGGTTTGCCCGACAATCCCGTGGTGACCTTGGCGGATAATGGCGCCGCCTGCCAACTGGCCGGTCTGACCTTGCGTGCCGGATCGATTGGTATCACAGGCACGGCCACCCACGCCCTGATCCGAAACTGCCGCATTCTCGACAATGTCACGCATGGCGTGGAGCTGTTTCAAAAGAGCGGTCCGACCCTGAGCCACTGCCTGATCACCGCCAACGGCCAAACCGGCATCACCCTGTGGCGCACCATCGGCCGAGGCAACCCGCCCTGCACCCCACTGATCGAAGACTGCGTCATCGTGCAAAACGGCCAGGCCAATGTCGTGGGCGACGAACCAACCATCATCAATTCAATTACGACCGACGCGGATTGACGTTGGTTCGGCCACCTCAATCGCCACTGGGAGCGGCGTTGGGGCGGCGGTGTTTGAAGAAGTCCTGGAGCAGGCGGGCGCAGTCGGCGGCGAGGACGCCGGAGGTGACTTCGAGACGGTGGTTGAGGCGCTCGTCGCGGACGATGTCGTAGAGACTGCCGCAGGCACCGGTCTTGGGGTCGGGGCAGCCGTAGACGAGGCGGTCGAGCCGGCCGAGCACGAGGGCCCCGGCGCACATCGGGCAGGGTTCGAGCGTGACGTAGATGGTGCAGCCGTGCAGCCGCCAGCTTCCGATGAAGCTTGCGGCCTGGGTCAGGGCGATGATCTCGGCGTGGGCGGTCGGGTCCTTGAGCTGCTCGCGCTGGTTGTAGGCCCGGCCGATGACTTGGTTCTGGTAGACGATGACCGCGCCGATGGGCACATCGCCGTTCTCCTCGGCGATCAGCGCGGCGTCAATCGCCTTGCGCATGAACTGCTCGTCGGAATCGCTCACTGTGGGCTCGCCATTACGGCCGGTCATTGGGCAGGGCAAACCAATAATCAATCATCAATAGTCAATAGAAAATGAAAAAATACCCCCTAGGGGAGTCGAACCCCTGTCTCCAGGATGAGAACCTGATATCCTAGGCCACTAGACGAAGGGGGCACTATCGTGCCTCGTTGTCGTCACTGCACCTCGTTGCGGCAAGGGGCCAGCCTTTGCCGTCGCGGTAGCCTGACGCAAAACACAAATAGCGGCGGGTGGATTCGAACCACCGACCCTGGGCTTATGAATCCCATGCTCTAACCAGACTGAGCTACACCGCCATGGTATCTGTCCAAAACGTGTATCGTAGCCGCTTCCGGTCAGAACTGTCAACGGGCTTGCAGACAAAAATCGATCCGGTCTGGACAGAGGGCGAGGGATCCCCATAGGATTGTCGGAACACCTTCTGCCAAAGTTGACGACCACACACTTGAGCTCGGTCGCGACTCCACGAGGGTCCAATTCGGCAATTTTTTGAAATCATTTCCTCTTTTGCGTCCACATTCGGCCGGTCTCAAACGCCTTCTAACCGGAGCGTGAGAGGGTAGACCCTATCCAGCACACCCAGCGGCGGTGTGGTGTGCAGGTTTTGATGCTCGGATTGGTACATAAGAAGGTGGGCTGACGATGTGTGAGCAACGATGTAAGGATTGCGGGTACTTCTCGCCCGCTCATATGTGCATAGAAAAGCCGACTTGGGGCCACTGCGGGTGGCCGGGCCGGAACCAGTGCGGCAACGGGAAGGCCAAGGGCCTGTTCACGTGGGCTGATGACACGTGCGGCCACTTTCGATCCCGGCGGGGGTCTGTGGTGTACCGGAACCTTTCCCACAGCGGCTGACCCGCTCCCTCGATCCTCGTGGGTCTACCGGGGGCGCAGCGAGTAATGTTCTCCCCTGCGCCCCCACCCTTACCTGGGCCTTGGCAGGGCCCGTGAATGGCCTTCTCGGGAGCCCAGACCACGGGCGGAAATCCACCCGCCGAGACCAGCATGCCGTATCCCGTTGCAGACAAGAGAATTCAGTTCGCCCACAATACCCTTGAACCTGCGAATTGCCTTCGTGCCGACGCGCAAGCACGCACAAGATGCTTGATTATTTCGCATCAAATGCCTATAATATCCTCAGATAGGCACCGAAGAAGGGCTAGGCCCATCTGCTGGCTGCTCGACAGCCCTTCTGATCTGTGGGTTTCCCTGCCCGTTTGGGGCGGACCCCCGGTTTTCTTGCGGAGATACGGTCATGAAAATGCTTTGTCCTTTGCTGGTAGCCGCCGT
>CAYNQP010000200.1:0-6862 GCA_964399325.1 uncultured Pirellulales bacterium | reverse complement strand
GATTTGATGAACTCTCTCAGTTTCCCCATTCCTGTGTCTCCATCGATTCGGCTCTCGCCTTAGCGAAGATAGCCGTCGCCATACCCAGACTCCTTCTGCTCTGCCCATCTGACGAAATGATAGGAGCGAGACCGGCAGACGCAAGCGAAAAAGGGCGGAGGGCCTTCTCGCAAACGCATAGACAACGTCGGCGGCGTCTCATGTTTCGGTGGGGTTCACGTCGCGGATGGTATTGTGGCAGCCTTCGCAGATAGACCCGGCGGGGAAGCTGGCGGTCAGCATGGCCAGACGCAGTTGCCGGTAGGCGTTGCCGACCCATATATCGCGGAAGCCACTCTCTGTGACATTTCCCAGCGGCATCTTCCCGTTGACATCCATGCAGCACGGAACGACCGTGCCATCGGAAAGGATGCAGCCGTGTCGGAACGGGGCCGCGCAGGGCTTGTATCCGGCCTCTTCCGAGGGACGTTCGGTGCGTCTGTCCTTGACGCAGCCGAGCCATGTCATGCAGTCGGCGATGTGAACCTCGTCCACGCCGCTGGTCTTCCACTGATCGACGAAGCTTTGCAGGAGGTCTTCGGTATCCTGCATGCGGATAATCTCAATGGACGTATGGGGGCCGCGGCCGTACTCACGTCGCAGGGCCAGGTATTCTCTGATGTTGGATCGGACCGCTTCGAACTTGGCCGGTGGGCGCAAGCGTTCATAGACTTCCGCGCTGCAGCCATCGAAGGAGAAGGAAAGAAAGGTCAATGATGAGGACAGGAGCTTCTCCGATATCTCTCTTGTCATAAGCGTTCCGCTGGTGTGAATCATGGTCCGGCAGCCTTGATGGCCGGCGTAGGCGATCATCTCGAAGAGGCCTTTGTGCAGGAGTGGCTCTCCCGACATATACAGCTTGATGAGGGGGCGGTTCTCTCCGATATCGTCGATGATGCGCTTGAACACGTCCAGTGACATCTTCGCCGGGTAGTCCACGAGTCCTCGTGATTGGGGACACATGACGCAATGCAGGTCACAGAGGCGAGTGACGTCAGTCCAATAGACGTCCGGCAGGGAAGGAATATAGTAGTCCATCAGTTCCGCGACGTTGTGCCATAGCGCCATGTGTGGGCCTGTGCAATACATGCTGAACGATTGGCGTCGATAGCCGTCGTGTGGGTGCGAGCCGACCGCACCTCCACGGCGTTGGCTCCTGTTGAACGATATTATGGCCGGAATTATCGCCAAATGCAAGAACAACTTCCACAGGTTTACCAGACGCCTGGAATGAGCCGGTGCCGCACGCGGGCGGCGTAGTCGGCGTAGCCTGTCAGGTCCCGGCGCAGCATATTGTCTTCGCGGCGCGTTCTTGCCACCAGGGCGAGCACGGCCAGCGCCGCCGGGATCAGGCCATAGGCCGAGCCGACGATCAACGGGGTGGACAGTGCCCAAAGGCTCGCCCCGACGTAGCCCGGGTGCCTCACGACGGCATACGGTCCGGCGGTTACCACCTTGTGGTCGCGGTCGTGCTGAATGCGGACGGTTGTCTCGAAGTGGGTGTTGACCAGCATGGCCCAGGTAATGAGAACCGTGCCGAGAGCGAACGACGTCGTCCCCAATATCGCGGACCACGCGCCGAGGTTCGACCAGTGACATCTGCCGACGTCCAAGCCCACGACGATGGGAAGCAGGTAGAAGGCCAGCAGGCCGTAGGCTGCCAGTAGGGCTTTGTCCCACGGCTTGGTGTCTTTCCGCTTTTTCCACCGGCCCCGCCGGTTGACCAGCTCGGGATTGGCAGCCGCGAGCAGCGCGATTTGACCGAACATGCCGACGAAGCAGAGGGCGAGAAAGAACCACGCTCTCGGCAGAGCTATCGTACCGGCCGCAGGAAACAGCAGCACTCCTTCGATGAGCGGCGCGAGGGAGGTTCCCACCACGACGCTGATCCCGGCCCGGGTGAGCCGTGGCGTCGGGTGATGGGGAGTTTCCTGTTGTCCGGTCATCTTCGAGCCTCTTCAATGTTGGACATACGCTTGTGCTTCGTGCATTGTGCAGGGGACGGCGGCGGAACGCAAGATGACATCGCGAACAACGATCTCCATGCACTCCCTTGCATTGTCTTGGGGCCCATGATATCTATGTGCGCGTGACGCAGACGGACTCGAAAACCCATTCTCATTCCGGCGACGGAGAGCCTTCAGGCCACAGCAGTGGGTCCTGTCGTGAGCGCCTGACCGCCTATCGACAGACGCTCGAAGGCGACCTGGCCCGGTACGTTCGCCTTGAGGTCCGTTGGTCCTGGCTGCGACTGGTGACCTTCATCATCTGTGTCGTCCTTGTCGTCGTTGTCGGCTATACCCACGGTCTGCTGGTAGCCGCGATAGCGGCCGTGCCTGCTCTGGCGGTCTTTCGCCACGCGGTTCTACGACACCTCGATTGGAAGGATAAACGCACCTTGACCGAGCGGCTTCTCGTGGTAGTGGACGAATCGCTGCACGTCAGCGTCGAGGAGGGCCGACCGGTGCGCAGTTGGCGGCGGCCGGAGGATGCTCTCGAGGCGTCGATGGTTCTGACGGCGCTCGTCGAATCCGGGCCGACTTGGCCGCTGACCGATCAGGAACGCGATGATCTTGATCTCTACTGCGGGCCCGTGGGGATCTTCGGCCTCTTGAATCGTACCTCGACCGATGCCGGGGCCCGGCGGCTGCGTGACATGCTGGATGGGCCGTGCCTGTCGGGTGAGCACATCCGGCGGCGCCAGCAGGCCGTCCGTTGGCTGGCTCAGCATGATCGGCAGCGTATCGACATCATGGCCTCCGTCCTGCCTCTTCGCAACCAGTCGAGGCAGTTGGACACGCTCGTGCGGCTTCTGCGTGAAACAGTCCCTAATGCGCACCCGACCGCGTCGAAGTGCATAAGAGCCTGGTCACTCCTGAGCGGCCTCAGCTTTGCCTACGGGCTCGCGCAGCTCTTCAACGGATCCTACGGGTGGGCCCATTTCCTTATCCTGCTGATGGTGTTCAACATGCTGATCGCGCGCTTCAGCCGGCCCATGCTCACCCGACTGAAGGCGTCAGTGCTGCCCTGGGTCGAGCTCAGGCGGGCGTTGCGCGGGTTGCTGCGGCACGCGCGGCATGCGCGCGAGAACCTTCCCGATGAGACCGCGCTGAGCATACTGAGGCAGTGCCTTGACGACGTTGCCACACAGGGAGAAATCCCTTCGTTGTGCAAGCGGCTCGCGTGGATGGGGCTCGGCGGCCTGGCGCGAAGTCTGTTGAATGTCGTGGTCTTTTACGACTTGCACGTGGGTGAGGCGATTCTGATGCGCGTGGTGCCCAATCGCGACCTTATTCTCGATGGCCTGGCCGCCATGGCGGAATTCGAGGCGCTGGCCAGCCTGGCCTGCTTCTCGGCCGAGCAGCCTGTCGTCTGTTATCCCAGCCTTGCGCCGGATGCGGCGGTCTCTATCATTGAGGGACGGCATCCGCTGATTGCCGAGGCGCATCTGACGCCCAACAGCATGCACCTGGCCGCGGCGAAGCGGATGTGGGTCATCACGGGGCCCAACGCCGCAGGCAAGAGCACGTTTGTTCGTATGGTCGGCGTCAACCTTCTTCTGGCCCAGATCGGCTCTGCGGCCGCGGCTCGGGAGATGACCCTCTCGCCCGTGCGCCTGCTGACCGACGTGCGCATCCGCGACGACTTGGCCAAGAATGAGAGCTACTTCCTCTCGGAGGTCCGCCGGCTGCGCCGCATGGTGGCGGACGCCGGACAGGACACGCTCCTGCTGGGGCTGATCGATGAACCTTTCCGAGGCACGAACTCATCGGAGAGAACTGCGGCCGGCATTGCCCTGGTCGAGCACCTGCTAACTTCCGGCAACTTGTTTGTCCTGGCGACCCACGAGGAGAGACTCGCCCAGACCGCCGCCGGTTCCGCCGCGGCCGAAAACTACCACTTTCAGGAGCACCTGGGCGACGCGGGCATCACGTTCGACTATCGCCTCCGCCCGGGGCCGGCCGGCACGAGGACCGCCATACGTATCCTGGAACAGGAGAAGTATCCTCCCAGCCTCGTGGAGCGGGCGCGCGAATTGATGCGGTCTGACGCACCGTCCGATCAGGATTTGTCCTGATCCTCGACGATGCGCTGCTGTATCCCGGTCAGGTAGTCATCCAGCTCGGCCCGGTCCTCGAACACGTTGAGCACAGGCACCAGCGACATAATCTCCAAGGCCCTCTTGACCTGCGGCTGGACGTTCTTCATTGCCAGGTCTCCTCCTTTGTTCTTGGCGGAGGCCTTGGTCTTCATAATGACACCGATGCCGGCGCTGGTGACCTGGTCGACACCCTTCATGTCGAAAACGAGCGTCTTGTACGGTCCGGCCAGGAGCCTGCCGATCTCCTCATCGAGAAGCCGATAGGTCGTACCGTCGATGGACCCGTCAAGTGATATGCCGACGACGGTGGCGGTTATAGGCAACGTTCTGATCTGAAGTTCCATGCCGATCCCTCTGTAAAGACCATTTCCACGACGGAAACCTCTCGGCCGTGTCCGAATCGTTACATTCCGTCAGAGGCATTGTAGCGGCGCAGCCCCAAAAGGCAAGGGCACGCCGTTGCCCGCCTCGGGGCAAGTCATGTTTCGTTCGGCCGGCGGGTCATCGCGAAGTAGAGGACGTAGAACCAGGACAGGACGCCGTGAATGACCATCAGGAAAATGGATCGGCTGCGGTGCCACGACAGCACCACCGCGACCGCCGAGCCCAGGCCAATGCCGGATTGTGCGGCCGTGCGTGACATTTCGGCAAGAATCATTGCTCGCTCCTTTCGCTCGGACTCCTTGACGCGGCCCATAGCCCACATCAACGGGCCACGGTGATCTCGTAGCGCATGCCCTCTCTCGGCTGGCCGCCTTCCGGAATACCCATCTCCAGCACAGCTCCCGCTCCGTCGAGGTGGTACATAAACGGTTTCTGCGTTACGGGATCGTTGGGCAGCTCGACGCCCGTCACATTGCCAAGCCCAGCGGGGAGTTGGCCGTCGTGCGTCGCAGCGTAGTGACGCAAGGCTTCGACGCACTGTCGTGCGCCGATCTCGCCGTCCAGCCGCCCGCCGATCTGGCGCACGCGGGCATAGCTTTCCTCCATATGCTTCCGCAGCGCGATGCGAACCAACGCGTTGTACTGCGTGTTCGATTCGAGAGCTTTCAATTCACTGGCAATCGGTACTTCCAAGTCGATCAGTGGTTTCGGCAACGCCTTAAGTGCGCCGTACAGGTTGGGGCTGTCCGGCGCCTGGGCCAGGTCATCGACGCCGCGCAGCACCACGGCCGCCATGGCTACGCCGACCATGCCCTGCGTGACGCTCGGAGCCTCACCGATGTGCCTGGCTGTCGCCAGGCCCATCTGCATTGTTGCGATCGCATCGTCATGCTGCTGCCGCGCGATCTCCAGGCGGGCCTTGAGGTAGACGATATACGTTAGTTGGCGATATTCGGAGAGATTGGCCGGCATGGTCCCCGCCTGAAAAGGCGGCCAATTGCAGCTCTTGCACCGGGCGGCCTTGGTGATCGATTGCAGGGTCGGCTGCGCCTGCTGCAGGAAGACCTGCACCTGGGCTTGGGGCAGCTCGGCCAGGGGGACGCGCGTCCATTGGCGGAGTTGACCGGTATTCATATTCTGGGGCATGTCCGCCACCGCCTTGCCGTAGAGTGGGGCCGCGTCGCCCTCGGTGAGCTCTTCGGCCTTCGGAAGCAGCGAATAGCTCTTGCCGGTGTCAAACCGTGACGCCTGCAGAACCAGGGTAGTCACGCGCGGCCCGGAGGTCGCTGCGGCCGAGGCGCTCGCCTGCATGGTTGTTGCGATGACCAGAACGACGGCGCCGAATGAACAGACTGCGGAACGCTTCATAATATGGGTCCTCCCTTTCGATATACGATATGAGATATTCATGCCTGCGCTCTTCCTATCCGTCTCGGCGCACAAGACGCAACTCGCCCCGGTTCGCCGCCACAGATCCGCGTGATCGGGTGCTATTCACAGGTCATTCTTAACCATAGACGCCCAGGATGTCTTTCGAAATCAAGGCAATCCAAAAAAAATGAACCGCCGAGATCAGGTATGTGGATCACAAGCGTGACATTGACGCACCCTGAGGTATAATGCCGGCGATGGGACAGATTCAATCGGTTGACGATGTGGTCGAGCGCATTCGAGCGAACTGGCGCGGCTATGTATCCGCGTACAGCGTCCTTCTTGTCCTGGTGCTGTTGGCCGCGGCGGCGGACGCCGGTTCCACGGTCTTCTTCATGCTGATCCGGGGACCGCAGGAAGAGGCTCATCCGGTCATTCGGTGGCTCGGGATGGCTCTGGGTCCCACGCTCGGTCCTGTCACCGGCAAGCTCGGTCAAATCGTCGCTCTGATTGCTGTGACGGTGTACCTGCGTCGCTGGGCCGTTTACCTCTTCGTCTCCGCCACCATCCTCTACGCCTGGGCGGCCTGGTACAACATTCTGGCCATCCCCATTCTGTTGCACGCTCCGTAGATCTTTTTCGTTTTCTTGCGGTACTTGCTTTTGCCGACCGCTCCGGCCATACTACGGGGGCCAAAGGCGGAGTCGTACACCTTGAAGAGGAGATGCGCATGAGAAAGTCACTTTTTGCCTGTCTCGTTGTCCTGGCGGTGGCCGGACTGGGCCGTGCTCAGGTCAAGCTCAGTGACGCAACGACCGTCGTCTTTGCGACGGTGGAAGAGGGCCAGCGGGTACTGACCGCACGCGACGACTTCGTCCGTGGTCTTAGTCCGTTCGATCGCGCGGCGCGCGTGAAGACCGACCGCCGTGTTTCCGAAGAGGCCTTCCTGGAATTCGTCGGCGAGAA
>CAYNQP010000199.1:0-6868 GCA_964399325.1 uncultured Pirellulales bacterium | reverse complement strand
ATATTGGTACCGCATCATCCTGGATCACGACGGTACCCTTGCCGGCGGTGACGGCGACGGGCACGGCGCCGGAACATGGTACTACTATCCAGACACCGGCTGGTATCGGCAGTGGTACTACAATGGACCCTACGACCCCTACCGACAAGGCTATCTGTACTACGACACCTACATCAAATCCGTGGATCCGAGCCGACTGTCCTCCGTGGAAATACGTTT
Organism: uncultured Pirellulales bacterium; assembly: GCA_964399325.1. Classification (GTDB taxonomy): domain Bacteria; phylum Planctomycetota; class Phycisphaerae; order Sedimentisphaerales; family Anaerobacaceae; genus JAFGLV01. The sequence goes on along the minus strand of CAYNQP010000199.1, from coordinate 6,649 downwards.
CAACTGGGCCACTCCTCAATGGTCGGCTCTCGGCCTCGGCCGTCCACCTTTGCCGGACGATGCGCCAACCGCCAACGAAGAGTCCGCGTATATGTCGGGGCAGCACCTCTTTGGCCTTCAAAACGCCTTCATTCCAGGCAGTACCGAGCCGATCAGGAGTTTGACGATCGACGAGTACAACCCGGAATGGGTGTCCATCGACTTCCGCGGAAGCAACGTCTACGTCTACCGCGGCGCCAAGCACGAATGCCGAGCCAAGCAGGGCGCTTGCTGCCACCGGGCCAGCGGCGATTGCTTCCTGGCCTTCGAGGAGAACTGCGAGTCGCCCTACGAATGGCTTGGATCAGGGACGTCATGCGCCGCCTGCACGGAGGAGATCACGTCCCTGGATTTCGGCGACGCCCCAGATTCGTACGGAACGTCCTTGGCCAACAATGGCGCCCGCCACATTACCGCCGGCGGGATCTATCTTGGCCGCAAGGTGGACACAGAGTCGAACGGTCAGCCAAGCCCCGCAGCGGACGGTGATGATGTCCACGGCAGTAATGACGAAGACGGGGTCGTGTTCACCTCCCTGATGTTGTCGGGTGAGCCCACCACGCTTGAAGTGACGGCCTCGACGGAGGGGTATCTCAACGCCTGGATCGATTGGAACCAGGATGGCACGTTTGGTGGCGCCGGCGAGCAGATATTCGCCGATGAGTTGCTGTCGAGAGGATTGAATCCCCTTGTCGTCCACGTTCCCGTGAACGCCCTCGTGGGAGAAACATTCGCCCGGTTCCGTCTCAACAGCCGGGGACTGCTCAGCTACCAGGGGCCCGCCCCGGACGGCGAAGTTGAAGACTACAAGGTTTCCATAGCGCAGTACTACCAGCCGCAGTCGAACTCGGGCAAGGGCGGCCTCAAATGGACCCAGCCCCCCAAGGGATTGGACCCGGCCACACCCTTCGTGTTCGACGGCTGGGACGAGCTGTCCAATCTGCACCAGCACAGGATCGTTGCCGACGATTGGCTTAGCGAGGACAGTCGACCCATTACGGGATTCCAGTGGTGGGGTTCCTTCAGCGCCTGGGTCGAATCCGCCATGGTTCCCGAACGCCCCCTGGCCTTCCACGTCGCCATCTGGACCGACGGCTCGGACCTCGATCCGGCCAAGGCCGGCGGCGAGGGCCATCCGGATACACTCGTTTGGGAAACGTATTGCACTGACTGGTCGTGGAACGTTGCCGGCCGCGATCGTGACCCGCGCGCTTTGAATAGCGATGAGACATGCTTCCAGTTCACGTGTCTGCTCTCACAAGACCAGTGGTTCTATCCGGACGCCGCATCGACCAAGGATGACACTTCGACATCCACCGTCTACTGGGTCAGCATCGCCGCCGTCTACGATCTGCAATCGCCGTCCCCGCAACATCCGTGGGGATGGACGACCAAGCCATACGACTCCGGTGGCGGCGCCGTCGTCATCGAAGGGACGGCTCCTTCGTGGCCGCCCGGCGCTGGGAGTCGCTGGCTGAACGGAACACGGATCACGGACACTCAGAAGGCGGCATGGGACATGGCCTTCGAGTTGCTGACCAACCAGGGCTCGTGCGCCGGCGATCTGGCTCTCGCCCCCGTCTACCGGTTCTGGTCGGACAAACTCAGCGGCCATTTCTACACGATCAGTGAAGAGGAGAAGAACTCTCTCATCGCGTCCTATCCCGATGTCTGGACCTACGAGGGCATTGCCTTCTACGCCTATCCGCCCGGCAGCGAACCGGTCGGCGCCAAGCCGGTCTATCGTTTCTGGTCCGACCGCCTCGGCCATCACTTCTATTCGATCAACGAAAGCGAAAAGGATAAACTCCTGGATAGCCCCTCGGACGTGTGGGCCTTCGAGGGTACAGCGTGGTATGCCTTCGAATAAGCTGTTCGTAGCTGGTAGGGGCAGGCCCCCGTGCCTGCCTGGGGTAACCACAGGGGTTGCCCTTACCGGGCACACTACAGACGTCACTCTTGCCTTCCGAATGGCAGAGGATACACTACGTTTGTGTCCAAACATGACAGCGGAAGGCCGACCATGCCGAGATTTCGGTCCGTAGATGACGTTCTGGATTTCGCGATCGCAAGAGAGATCGAGGCGCACGATTTCTACACCGGCCTGGTCAAGCTCGTGTCGAAAGCCGAGCTGCGCACCGTCATTAGCGGGTTTGCGGTCGACGAATTGCAGCACAGCATTCGGCTGCAAGCAATCAAGGCAGGTGAGGCGGCCTTCATCGAAGAGGAGGTGGGGAGTCTCGGCATCGCCGACACCGTCAAGAAAGTCGAGCCCTACGCACAGATGACGTACAAGGATCTGCTCGTCGTGGCAATGAACAGAGAAAAGGCGGCCTTTCGGCTTTACACCAATCTCTCCTCGATTGCCAGGAACCCGGAGGTTCGCAAAACCCTGCTCGGACTGGCCCAAGAGGAAGCGCAACACAAGCTCAGGCTGGAAATCGAATACGACTGGGAGACCTCTTGAGCCGTGGCAGGGTCTTCTATGCTGACGGCCCGCCCCTTTCGTCAGTGACATGAAGGTGACCGGCATGCGAATTCTGGCTCTGGAGCCTTACTATGGCGGCAGTCACCAAGCCTTCCTGGAGGGCTGGTCCGGCTCTAGCGCGCTTGAGTGGACTATCCTGCAATTGCCTCCCTACAAATGGAAGTGGCGCATGCGCCACGCGGCCGTGACGTTTGCCGACCAAGTGCGAGAACGGGCCGCGCGCGGTGAGCGTTGGGATCGGCTGTGGTGCTCGGACATGCTCAATCTGGCCGAGTTTCGCGGGCTGGCGCCGCGCCACATCCAGGACGTCCCGGCAATCGTCTACTTTCATGAGAACCAGTTGACGTATCCAGTGCGGTTCGAGAGCGAGCGAGACTACCAGTTCGCGGTGACCAACATGACCAGCGCGCTGGCGGCCGATGCCGTCTGGTTCAACTCGGCCTTTCACAGAGACTCATTCCTCGATGCCCTGAAAACCTTCCTGCGGCGTATGCCGGATTGTCAACCCGCGGGTGTCTCAGAAACGATCCGACGGAAGACGCGTATCTGTCCGCCGGGTGTCCACCGAATGCCCGATCGCAGCGTGAGAAACCCAGGCCCGCTGCGTATCCTCTGGGCGGCGCGCTGGGAGCATGACAAGAACCCGGAGGATTTCTTCGAAGCCCTGGGAATCCTGGAAGCTCGGGGTGTCGAGTTTCGGATCAGTGTCGTGGGAGAGCAGTTTCGTGAGACGCCGGAAGTCTTTGCCCGGGCCCGCAGGGAATTCGCCGGCCGCATCGACCGCTGGGGTTTTCAGGAGAACAGAACGGAATACGAAGCCGCCCTAAGCGAAGCGGATGTATTTGTATCTACCGCCCGGCACGAGTTCTTCGGCCTCAGTGCCGTCGAGGCGACTCTGGCGGGCGCCTACCCGCTATTGCCCAGGCGTCTGGCCTATCCGGAGATTCTCGGCCTCGGGGAGGACGAAACCACGGCGCAGTTCTTCTATGACGGCTCTGCCAAGGTCTTGGCAGGCCGCTTGGCGGAGTTGGCATCGACAGGCTCGTCGCTGCCCAACAGAACCGAGCTTCTTCGACGCCGACTCTCGCGGTTCGAGTGGTCGAATCTCGCCCCCGTTCTGGATAGTGCGATACAACAGATCGTCAGCCACGGTTAGGGACACTTTCGGCAGATCGCCATCGCTATCTGGAGGCGTGTCTCTTGCGGTACTCGCGAAGACTGATCCCGGTTTCCTTGCGGAAGTACCGGGAGACGTGCTCGACGCCGTCGAACCCCGCCTTCACCGCAATCTCCGTGATGCTCATGTTGCTGCCGATCAGGAGTTGGATGATGTAGCTGACGCGCACGCGCCGAATCTCCTGATAGACCGAGCGACGAAGAATCGCCTTGAAGCGTTTCTCCAGGACACGTCTCGATACGTTCGTGGCCTGAACGACGTCATCGACCTGAATCATACGATTGGGATTGCGCCGGATGAAACGCACGGCCGCCCCCACATCGCGATCGGCGACGGCCAGCATGTCCGTGGACATGCGCGTCACGATATGCGTGGGGTGGACGGCAACTTCCTGGCCGGTCATCTGGCCGCCCTGCATGAGGTGTTCCAGCAGCTTGGCCGCTTCGTGTCCGGCCGTTTCCGTGGACAGGGCAATGCTCGAAATGGGCGGGTCGGCCAGATCGCAGATCAAGACATCGTTGTCCACCCCGAGGACGGCCACCTGGTCCGGCACATAGAGATCCGCCAGCTTGCAGGCCTCGATCACCTGCAGGGCCCGGTCGTCGTTGCAGCACATCAGCGCCAATGGTTTCGGCAGTGACGTCAGCCATTCGGCAATGAGGTTCTGCTCGCTCTTCCAGGCACGTTTGGCCTGTGCCTTAGGCTGCCGGTACAGGTTCACCTGACGACCCGCTTGCTCGAGTCGCTCGCCGAAGTGGCGCGCGCGGAGTCGCGACCAGATGAACTCATCAAGGCCGCAATACGCGAAGTTTTCAAAGCCGCGGTCCAGGAAGTGCTCAGCCGCCATACAGCCGATGGCCGCGCTGTCGGTGATGATCGCCGGAAACGGCGCATAGCTCTCCTTGTCGTGCTGTGCAAAGATCACGGGAAATCCCCACGCGGCGAGACTCCCGATCATCTTCACGTCGCGCACAATCGCGCCGTCGATTCTCAAATCTCTCCACTCGGGCAGCTCAGAATCCAGGCCGGCCGACCGGCGGTAGACGCGCCACGGCCCGTGCAGCCGGGAATAGCGCGCGATCCCGTAGAGCAGGCCGCGCCCAAACTCGCGCGAGGTTTCGACAAACAAGAGAACCGAAGGCGCCCCCTCGTTGCCGGATTTCCTGGGTTTCTTGGCTCTTTCTCTTTCAGACACGCTTGGCCACTACCCCATAAACACGGTCACTCTGCGTGGAAGGCGGGACGCTTTCGGACCGGGGACAGAGCCCGCCCGGAGCCGACCGAAGGGATGCCCGCGACACGTAGCACGCCGCTCTACGCCTGGCCGTAATAGGCGTTCTCACCATGCTTTCGCAGGTAATGCTTATCCAGCAGGGCCTGCGAAATAGGCTTCTGCTGAGCACTGATTTGGAGCGTCCCCGAAGCCATTTTCGCCACCTCTTCCAGCACAACAGCGTTCGTAACGGAGGCCAGCGAGTCCCTGCCCCAGGTGAAGGGGCCGTGATGAGCCACGAGCACGGCGGGCATCTGCATCGGGTCGAGTTCGGCAAACCGTCGCACGATCACCCGGCCCGTATTGGCCTCGTAGTCCTGCTGGATCTCAGCAGGCGTCATGGTCTCCGTGACCGGGACAGGCCCGTAAAAGTGATCGGCGTGCGTGGTCCCAAAGCACGGGATTTCGCACTGGGCTTGAGCCCACATCGTCGCACACGTCGAATGCGTATGACAGATGCCGCCGATGCCCTTGAAGCAACGATACAACTCCAAGTGCGTCGGCGTATCGGAGGATGGCCGCAGTTCGCCTTCGACCACGTTGCCCTGCAAGTCGAGCAGCACGATCTGTTCGGGGACCAGTTCGTCATAGCTGACCCCGCTGGGCTTGATCGCCACAATGCCGGCCGCGCGGTCAATACCGCTGACATTACCCCAGGTGAACACGACAAGACCGTGCCTCGACAGATCGAGGTTCGCCTTCCAAACCCGTTGTTTGAGTTGTTCGTGCATCGCTACGCGTTCGCCTCTTCCTTGATCGTCAGCAGGTCCTTCATGACGTTGCCCATGGCCATCGACTTGTCTTTGAGGCCGAACCCGTCATGAAGCTGCTTGTAAAGCTTGTAGAGTTGCTGATAGACCTTGTGGTTCTCGGCGATCGGCTTGAAGGTCGTTTCTTTGATGCCGCACATCGCCGCCTGGGCCTTGTCGAAATCAGGATAGGCCCCGCCGACAACCGCGGCCGCGACGGCCGAACCCAACGCGCAGGTCTGGGCGGAGCGAGAGATCTTCATTTCTCGTCCCGTGACATCGGCATAGATCTGCATGAGCATGGCGTTCTTCTCGGCGATGCCGCCGCAGTTGACCACTTCCTTGATCTTGACACCATATTCCTCGAAGCGGTTGATAATCGTCAGCGCTCCGAAAGCCGTCGCTTCAATCAGCGCCAGGTAGATTTCCTCCGGCTTCGTGTGCAGCGTCTGGCCCAGCAGCAGACCGGTCAGCCGCTGGTCCACGAGGATCGTGCGGTTGCCATTGTTCCAGTCGAGGGCGAGCAAACCGGATTGGCCCGGCTTGATTTTGGCGGCCTTTTCGGTGAGTCCCTGATGCGAGCCGGCCTCTTTGCCGCCCGGTTGAATGTAGTTGACGAACCAGTTGAAGATGTCTCCCACCGCCGACTGCCCCGCCTCCAGGCCGTAGCAGCCCGGCAGGACGGAACCGTCCACGATGCCGCAGATGCCCGGAATGTCGGGAAGCTTTGTACTGCTCGGCGCCACAACCATGTCGCAGGTGCTGGTGCCGATGATCTTGACCAGCACACCCGGCTTGATCCCGGAGCCGACGGCCCCGAGATGCGCGTCGAAGGCCCCCATCGCCACGGGAATGCCGACGGTCAGCCCGAGCTTATCGGCCCATTCGCTCGTGAGCTTGCCGGCGGCTTCATCCACTGCAAA
>CAYNQP010000198.1:0-6875 GCA_964399325.1 uncultured Pirellulales bacterium | reverse complement strand
CGGCCGAGAGATGCGGCCAAGGCATTTACGCTGGATGTCAAAGGGGTCCAATCTCTCGAGCTTCTGGCCACCGACGGGGGCGATGGGTTCGATTGGGACCATGCCGACTGGGTGGATCTGAAAATTACCATGATCAACAATGGCAAACCCCAACTCGATATTCCCCCCATCGAGGATGCGGTGATTCTGACGCCGAAGCCTGCTCCGACACCGCGCATCAATGGCGCGAAGGTGTTTGGTGTGCGTCCCGGCTCGCCGTTTCTTTTCAGAATCGCGGCGACCGGAGACCGCCCCATGACGTTCTCAGCGGACGGGCTCCCGACCGGTCTGCATCTCGACGCGAAAACCGGGCAGATCATTGGCCGGTTGGACAAGGCCGGCGAACACGTGGTGACACTTCATGCGCGCAACGCACTCGGCCAGGCCAATCGGGAGTTCAAGATCGTTTGCGGTTCGCAAATCGGTCTCACGCCCGCGCTAGGCTGGAATAGTTGGAACTGTTTCGCCAGCGCGGTGACGGCCGACAAAATCAAGGCGGCCGCAGATGCCATGGTCAGCAGTGGGTTGATCGATCACGGGTGGACCTACATCAACATTGACGATTACTGGCAGGTGCATCGCGATTCGAGGGACGCGACCCTGCAAGGACCGCACCGTGACGCCGAGGGACGAATCCTTCCCAATCCACGCTTTCCCGACATGCGGGGGCTCGTCGATTATGTCCATGACAAGGGGCTCAAGATTGGACTCTATTCCTCGCCCGGGCCGTGGACTTGTGGCGGGTGTGTTGGCAGCTTCGATCACGAACTTCAGGATGCACAGCAGTATGCCAAGTGGGGTTTTGATTATCTGAAATACGACTGGTGCTCCTACAGCCCCAATCTGGAAGCCAATCGCGGCACTACAAACTGGAGTCCGAACGCCGTGCGAAACATCAACGGAACGCCCAATGATCAAGCGAAACTCATGCGGCCCTACAAAGTGATGCAGGAAGCGTTGCAGCAGCAACCCCGCGACATCCTTTACAGTCTTTGCCAGTACGGCGCAGGCAATGTCTGGGAATGGGGCGCCGAAGTCGGCGGAAATTCCTGGCGCACTACCGGCGACATCAGCGACAACTGGGGCAGTATGTCCGGCATCGGGTTTCGTCAGGCCGGACACGAGCAGTATGCCGGTCCGGGACACTTCAACGACCCGGACATGCTCGTGATCGGCAAGGTCGGTTGGGGCCCACGACTGCATGACACGCGTCTGACTCCGTACGAGCAATACACCCACATCAGCCTCTGGTGCCTGCTCTCGTCCCCGCTGTTGATCGGATGTGACATGACCCAGCTTGACGAATTCACCCTGAGCCTGCTGACCAACGACGAAGTGCTGGAGGTCAATCAGGATCCTCTCGGACACCAGGCGGCTCGTATCACGCAAAACGAGATGCTCGAAGTGTGGGCCAAGGATCTGGAAGACGGCTCCAAAGCGGTCGGGCTGTTCAACCGCGGTTCGCGGGAACAATCCATCACCGTGAAGTGGTCCGACCTCGGATTGAACGGCGAGCAAACCGTCCGCGACCTCTGGCGTCAGCAGAACCTCGGCAAATTCTCCGGGCAGTTCCAGGCAAAAGTCGGCCGTCATGGCGTTGTGCTGGTGAAGATCGCACCGGTGAAGTAAGAGACGCCGTTTTGAGCAGTTTCCTGACGGGGCTCATATGTGAGAGGTTGTGCAACATAGAGTCGGAGGACAGGAACAACATCGGACATGACACGACGAGAGGCGCAGCAGAGAGGCCTTAACACCAACCATCCCGGCGTCATTGATTGCAGAGGAAACTCCTGCCTCTTCTACCGCACCGCCGCTCTGCCCGGTGGGGGCGAGTCTCTGCTGAACTTCGATTGGTGGCAGCTTGAGTAGAAGGGTTTCATCCAAGATGCCAGTTCGACCTGGAAGCACACCTTCCCCGGCAATTTCATTACCGTTATTCGTTTCAAGACCAAGTGACGGCGATTTCGACGTCCTGTTCCTCGGCGACTCGATCACCTATCTCTGGACTGTGGGAGAGGGCGATATATCGGGTTATCTCGGCGGCAAGCGCCTTTTCGACCAGTACTTCGGCGATATGAAGGTCGCCAATTTCGGCATCCCGGGCGACAGCACGCAAGGCGTGCTTTGGCGCCTGCAGAATGGTGAGGGCCAGGGCCACAAGCCCAAGGCCGTTATGCTCATGATCGGCACCAACAACATGAACTCAAACACCAGCGGCGCGGAAGTGGCCGAGGGCATCGGCGCGGTTGTCTTGCAGCTCCGGAATGATTTCCCGGATGCCAGGATCCTGTTGCTGGCCATCTTCCCGCGAGGCTCCAGTCCAACCGATGCCAATCGCCTCAAGGTTGAAGAAGCCAATCGGATCATCGCCAGACTCGACGACCAGGAACACGTGTTCTTCATGAACATCAATTCCAGGTTCCTCGACGAGAAAGGCGGCTTGATCGGCTTCCGTCCCAGCGACAACCTCCATCCCATAGAAGAGGGGTATGAGATCTGGGCGTCTGCCGTAGCGCCTACACTCAAGAGTTGGATCAAGTAACCTTGCTGATCCCGTGGGCACCTCTTGTGGGCGGTGGCTGGCTCGCTTGTGCGGCTATTGACCGTGTCGATGGCGTGTGCGCAGCAGACCGCCGACCGCGTGGAACTGGGATGGCTCGCGAACGGTGCCGCCGTCTGCCTGGATCGCACCGGCACGGGCCGGTTGCCCAACGCTCTGCCCGCCGGTCTGGCGCAGGGCCCATTCGGCGGCCAGGACTTTGAGCATGCCGAGACCGACACCGGCTTCGTGCTCCGCGGCGGTCGCAAAGATCTGGACAAGAACGAAGTCAGCGAATTCCCGTTCACGCTGAACTGACGCGACTGAATGGTTCTGCCGTGACCTATCCACCATCGACCAAACGCGGGTTACAGGAGGCTTGGGATGACTTCTATATGGACATGCGCCTGCGGATGGGTGCGGCGTATTCCGGCACGGCGCCGGGCCGGGAAGCGACGTAGGCGCCGAGCAGATTCCCGCGTTGCGCGCCGACGAAAGAGTCACCCGTTCGGCAGTAGTGTTCCAGAAAGGCCGCGCTGAAGGCGTCACCGGACCCCACGGTATCGATCACGTCCGTCGGCTCGCAGGCGTAGCTGCGTGACGAGCCGGCGGCGTACACCGTGCAACCTTCGGCTCCCTTGGTCACGCAGACCACGCGTACCGGGAAGTCGGCGGACAACCGTGACGCCAGTTCCCCCTCCGGCAGCATGACGCCATAAAGTCGTTGTGCGACCAGTCTAGCTTCGTCGGCGTTCAGTTTCACCACGGTGCTGAAGGCAAAGGATTGGCGGAGAATGTCTTGTGGATAGAAGTCCAGCCGGATGTTCACGTCGTACAGCACGTGCGTTGCCGGCACTGATCGGAGGACGCGCATCAACGATTGGCGTGTTTGCTCGCCCTTCTGCTGAAGCGTGCCGAAGCAGATTGCGTCGAATCGAGCATCGGCCAGGCGACCCAGCATTGGGTCGTCGGCTTCGATGAAGTTGTATGCCGGGTCGTCCGGGAAACTGAAGGTGGGCAGGCCGTCGCCGGTCAGTTCGACCATCGCCCAGCCGGTCGGACGGCGAGAGTCGAACTGGACCAGCGAGGTGTCAACACCAAGCCTCTTCATCTCCTCAAGCGCCGCCTGGCCGCGTGCGTCCGTGCCGATTCGCGTCAGGATGCATGCCTGGCATCCCAACCGGGACAGGTGCGCCGCTAGGTTCAAGGGCGCGCCGCCGATGTGTTCCTCTCCGCGGATGATGTCCCAGAGCACTTCTCCGATGGCCAGAACTCGATGTCTTACGGTGCTGCTCATGGTCTATTCGATCCCTAATTCTTGCTGTATCTTCTCCAGAGAGACGCCCTTGGTCTCCGGCATCGCCAGGAGGACCCAGAGAAGTTGGCCGACCATGCAGACGCCGTAGATCGCAAAGATCCTCCAACCCAGTTGCTCGGCAAACATCGGGAAGGTCTGTGAGACCAAGGCCGCCATAATCCAATGGGTGAAACTGCCCAGTGCCTGGCCGCGAGCGCGCAAAGCATTGGGAAAGATTTCGCTGATGAAAACCCAGATGACCGCGCCCTGCCCGAAGGCGTGGGCGGCGATGAAGAGGATGAAACCGATCAATACGATCGATCCGCCGGTACCGGAGAAGAAACCCCACGCGACTATGCTTAGACTGACAATGTAACCAATGGACCCGACCAGCATCAGTTTCTTGCGACCTAAGTGATCGATAACCACCAAAGCCGCCATGGTGAATACCAGGTTCGTAAAGCCGATGATCACCGATTGAGCCAGTGCGGAGGTGCCCTCGGCTCCAGCCATCTCAAAGATGCGCTTCGTGTAGTAAATCAGCGCGTTGATGCCTGACAACTGGTTGAACATGGCAATCATCACCGCCAGCATAATCGGTTTGAAGTACCTGCGCTGAAAGAAACGCTCTTTCAAGCTCGCGGCATGTTCAATAAGAGACTGCCGAATCGCGACCAGTTCTTCATCTACATTGCCGGTGTCCGTGCCAACCTGTTCCAGTACGGCACGTGTTTCATCCACCAAGCCCTGTGCCATCAGCCATCGCGGGCTGCGAGGCGAAGAGAAAAGCAACATAAAGAACACCGCCGCCGGGAAAGCCTCGACTCCAAACATCCATCGCCACTCCAATGTGCCCAGATTCAGCGAGTTGATAATCCAGTTGGACAGGTACGCCAGCAGAATTCCCAGAACGATATTGAACTGGGTGATGGCAACGAGCCGACCTCGGACGCGGGCCGGCGAGATCTCGGCGATATACATTGGCGAGATCACCGAGGTGCCCCCAACAGCCAGGCCGCCGATAAACCGAAATATACTGAACGAGACTGCTCCCCAAGCAAGAGCGCTGCCGACCGCTGAAACAAGATACAGAATCCCTAATACCTTCAGGATGGCGAGCCGGCCGAAGCGGTCGGATGGTTTTCCAAACAACAGCGAACCGATAACCGTGCCGATGAGCGCGCTGACGACCACTGTGCCGTGCCAGAGGGAGGTTGTCTGAAGCATCGACAACGTTCCCTCGGTTTCAGGACCGACCACTTCGGGACGACCAAAATACTGGGCCATCGCTTGATATTGGCCGCCAAAAAGTTGCTCCAAGGTCTTCTCGGCTCCGGAGATGACTGCCGTATCGAACCCGAACAACAGGCCACCCAAAGCGGCGACGATCGCGCTGCGAATCAGAATTCCACTGGGTTTCATCAGAGGGTCTCCTTTCGGCCCGCAACTTCCGTCCGAGCGTGTTGAATCGGCTTAGCTGCTACGCTTTCCGGCGCCGATGCTCTGCTCTCTGGCAATTGCAGCGAGCTCTCCGAGGGCAGCGGCTTGTCGTATTCGCCCAAGGGCCTGACCCATATGTTTCGATAACGCAACGGGTTGCCGCGGCCCTGACCCTCGCCACTCACCTGGCTCGACGTGGCGAACTCCAGGTGCAACTGGAAGTCGGCGAAGCGGTCCCTGGTGCGGACGCTGCCTCGTCCGGTCTCCATGAACCCTGCGCTGTCGACCCGCCAGGCAGCGGCCTGGCCGTTGGGGGACTGCCATTTCGAGAGGTCCTTGCCGTCGAAGAGCACTACGGCGTCGGCCGGGGCCGGCGCATTGTGACTGAACGTCGCTCCCGGGGCGACTATCCGCGGTTGCGGCCGCTCTCCGTCGTGTACGTGCCAGTTCGTGCCGGGGATGACCGCCGTATCGCTGTATCCCAGCCCCCGCTGCATGGCGGCGCACAACACCGCCCCGCAGCTTGTGACGGCAAGCATTGTCAGACAAAGCGCGATCGAGTTCTTCCTGTGCATGGCTCTGGTCCTTTCGCTATGGTACGTGTCAATCATCAGGGAATCCGACCAACTGACCTTCCTGTTCGCCAAGTTCTAGAGCTGGCGCGGAGGGCCCGGTCCGCTCCAACAAAGACGCGATCTTCTCAGTTCGCTCGTTTGGCGTCGGCAATCAGGTCCAGGAGGCCGTTGACGATGGCACTCTCGGCATATCCCGGCTTGCAGCGCGACGACAGCACTTCGAAAGTCTGATAGCCAAAGGCCGCGTCATTCGGAATATACCCGGAATTGCCGCTTCCATTCGCCATCGACACGAAGATGGATCTGCCAATGGGAGATTCCCTCTTGAATCTCTGGGCGATCATGTTGAAGATTTCCGCATTGCAGCCCCCAATCGCAATGTCGTCAATCATCAGAAGACTCAGACGGAGTTGGACATCGGGTCCATCCTGGTAGGTGGCCTCGACCGCTGCGCGCCCTTGGCCCATCCTGATGCGGCCGGGGAAGCTGATCGGTTTCTGAGCCGCGAATATTCTGCCGCCGGTTGCCATGCGAGCCGCATCCATTTCGCGCATCACACGCTTGACCTCTTCACCCATGAACTGACCCATGGAGAGGATCATCTGCTTCTGCTGATCCAGCAACCTCTTGACCCTGGGATCCTCCTTGTTCAGGCCCTGTCCACCCGGAGGCATGGCATTACTGATGTCTTGTCCACGGGCTGCGTAATCCTTGACGCGAATTTCGCGCAAATCGAATGTCTGCTGGAAATAAAGCGGATTCTGATCACCCTGCGCTCCGACGGAAAAAACCGCCACGATCTTGTCGTCAAAGGAGTCCTCGATATACTTTTCGGTCGCGCCGGGCCAATCGCCGCTGATCATGTCGGTATTGCCTGTAACCACCGCATGGCAGGCGTAGTTGAAATAGACCGCGATCGGCTCGCCAGTCAGCGTTTCAAACTTGACCACCGCCACGGTCTTGTCCGACGGACCATCGTAATTGG
>CAYNQP010000197.1:0-6903 GCA_964399325.1 uncultured Pirellulales bacterium | reverse complement strand
GCGGCGGGTTCTTCGTATTCGTCGAAGCGGACGGCGATCTTCTTGCTGACGCCTTGGGTCTGCATGGTGATGCCGAAGAGGACCTCGGCGATGCTCATCGTGCGCTTGGTGTGCGTGACGATGATGAACTGACTTTCCTGCTGGAAGTCGCGTAGGAGGATGTTGAAGCGTTCGTTGTTGGCCTCGTCGAGGGCCGCGTCGACCTCGTCCAGAAAGCAGAACGGCGACGGCTTCGTGCGGAACACCGAGAACAGCAGCGCCAGGGCCGTCATGGACTTCTCGCCACCGCTGAGCAGTGAGATGCTGCGCGGCTCCTTGCCAGGCGGGCGGGCGATCACCTCGATGCCCGCATCGAGCACGTCCTCGGCGTCTTCGAGCACGATGTCGGCCTTGCCGCCCCCGAAGAGCTTGCGGAAGATCTGCTGGAAGTTGATCCGGATTTGCTCAAAGGTCTCGACGAACTTCTCGCGGCTCTGCTTGTTCAGCCGCGTGATGAGCTGCTGCAACTGGTTCTTGCTCTCGCTGAGGTCCCCGACCTGGTTAGCCAGAAAGGTGTGGCGTTCTTCGAGGCTGGCCTGCTCGTCGATAGCGTCGAGATTGACGTTGCCGAGCCGCTCGATCTTGCCGCGCAGATCGGTGATCTCGCCGCGAATCTGCTCCCAGTTGACGTCGTCAGTGGTGCGCTCCGTGTAGACCTCGGCCAGCTCGATCTGCAACTCGTCGCGCACGCGCTCGACGAGATCGTGCTGGCGGACTTCCAACTGGCCGAGCTGGATGCGAATCTCACTAATCGCGTGTTCGACCTCTTCTTTCTGCAGGCGCTTGGCCCGGACCAACTCTTCCTTGGCTTTCTGCTGGGCCACAAGGCTCTCCAGGTCTTCCTGCAGGCGCCGGTTGCTCTGCTGGCGGCTTTCCTTCTCGACGAACAGCTCGGAGACGGACGACTCGCACGCCAAAATGTCACGCTGCGCCTCGGCGACCTGGCCGGCGCACGATTGCACCTCCTGCTCCGCGGTCGCGAGCATTTGGGCGTTGGAGTGGATCTGGTTGTCGAGACTATCGATGATCTGCCGCAGCCCTTTCTGCTGCTCGATCACCTGGCCCAACTGGACCTTCAGCTCGGTCAACTCCCCAACGCGGCTCTGCTGCTGCTCGCGCAGCTCGTCGTACATGGCCTCCAGCTCGCGGATATGGGCCGCACGCTGAGTGTTGACCGCCTCTAACTCCTCAAGCCGTTGCTTGGAGTCGTATTCCTTCTGCACGGACTCGGCGATTTCCGCTTCGAGGGAGCCCAACTCACCGGCGATCAGGGGCTCTTCTTCTTTCAGCCGCGTGATATCCTGCTCGAAGTGGGCCAGTTTGGAGTTGACTTGTGTCTTTTCAGTATTGGCCTCGTAGACAGCCGTGCGCAAGTCCTTGCACAGCTTTTCCAAGTGGATTTTGGTCTGCGTGTTCTTCTGGATGTGGCTTTCCAACTGGGCGATCTCGGCGTTGATATGGGAGATCGTCTCCTGGAGCTGGCTGATCCGGCTGCGACGGGAGATCAGGCCGGACGCCTTGCCCAACGG
Organism: uncultured Pirellulales bacterium; assembly: GCA_964399325.1. Lineage (GTDB taxonomy): Bacteria > Planctomycetota > Phycisphaerae > Sedimentisphaerales > Anaerobacaceae > JAFGLV01. The sequence continues at coordinate 5,335 of CAYNQP010000197.1, read as the reverse complement.
ACCGAGTCGCAGCATGCCGTTGGCATGGAGGCATTCACCGCTGAGAGTGACGAAGGTGTAGCCTGCCCGCGTGTAATGCGACAGCCCCGTCGCGACATCGAGCGAGTCCACAACGAGGGTCTTACCCAGGAGCTTCCATACCAGCGGTGCATACTTGCCCTGGTACGTGACAAACTGCACGAGGCGGCCGCGAACGCCGGGCACCTTGGAGAAGTCCGCATCGTCCACGAAGGGGTCCAGCCGGTCCAGGCAGCAGAAGTGTACGCGGCCCTCGAGCTTGGCGACCATCTCGGTGTCGGCCAGCAGCTTGGGCGTGTTCTTGATCAGCAAGACATCGGTGAGCCCTTCCAGGGCCGCTTCCACCGCGCCGGCGTACTCAACGTTCGTGTTGATCTTCTCGGCCACGATGCCGTCGATGTAGTCCACCTTGCGGCTCTCGTTTGCCTGGTCCTTCAGGATGGTCTTGACAACCAGGCCCAGCCCCTCCTGACGTCGCTCCATGTCGGTCAGCACCGCCAGCTCGCTGCTCAGCGCGCTGCGTGCCTCTTTGTTGCCGGCCAGCAGTCCGCTGTCTTTGGCGACCACCACCTCGGTCTCCTCGATCTTCTGTCTTTTCGCTTCCAGGTTCTTTTCGAGTTCGTCCAACACGCGCGTGATGTCACCCAGCCGCGCGTTGTGCTGGGCCTTGTCGGTCAGGAGCCGTTCCAGTTCGGCCTTGGCGATCTGGGCCCGGCCCGCCAGGCGGTTCCTCTGGTTCGACAGGCTGTCACGGTAGTTGGAGATGCTCTGGATTTCGTTGTGAAGCTGGGCCGTGCGCCGCACGATGTCGATGATGCCCGACTTCTCGTCGTCAAGCTCGGCCTCGAGCGAAGCCAGTTGCGCGTCGGCCTCTTCGGTGATTGCCTGAATCTGCCGAATCGCCTCGGTGCGCTGCTGCGCCGCTTCATCGCAGCCGGCCAAGTCGTCGCGGTGACGGGCCAAGTCGCGTTGGAACGTGTCCGCCTGCTCGCGCAACCGCTCGATCTCCTTGCTCGCGGTGCTCTTGCGCTGCCCCAGTTCAGCCATGCGGCTGCGCAGGAAATCGATCCGCTGGAGCTTCTGGTCGATCTGGCTCTGGACGGCGACCAGGGCGTTGCCGGTCTCGCTGAGCTTATGCTCGGTATCAATGATGGCGTTGCCCAGCCAGCTCGTCTCGGCCTCGGCCCCGGCCTCCTCAGCGGCCACCGCGGAGAAACGCTCCTCGGCCTGATGCAGGGCTTGACCTCGTTCATCAAGCTGTTCTTTGTTCTTGGCGTACTCGACGAGCGAGAAGTTGACCTGCAGCTCCTTGAGCCGCGTCGTGTAATCGAGATAGTTGCGCGCCTTGCCCGCCTGGAGCTTGACGCTGCGCAGGCGCTTGCCCACCTCAGACAAGATGTCGGCCAGCCGCAGCAGGTTCTGCTCGGTGCGTTCGAGCTTGCGCAGGGCCTCCTTCTTGTGGGCCTTGTATTTGCTGATGCCGGCCGCCTCTTCGAACACGATTCGCCGGTCGGCCTTCGACGCGCTGACCAGTTGCTCGATCTGGCCCTGCTCGATGATCGAATAGCCCCGATTGCCAATGCCGGTATCCATGAACAGCTCGCGAATGTCCTTGAGCCGGCAGACCTTGTTGTTGATGCGATATTCGCTGTCGCCGTTGCGGTAGATCCGCCGCGAGATCTGGACCTGTTCGGTGTCGATGGGCAGCCGACCGCTGGCTCCCCCCTCGGGATTGGAGATCACCAGCGTCACCTCGGCCGTGCCGAGCGGCTTGCGGCTGCCGCTGCCGCTGAAGATCACGTCGGCCATCTGGTCGCTCCGCAGGCTCTTGAGCTTCTGCTCGCCCAGGACCCACTTGACCGCGTCCACCACATTGCTCTTGCCGCAGCCGTTGGGCCCGACAATACAGGTCACGGCCGCATCGAAAAGGAATTCCGTTCGGTCGGCGAAACTCTTGAATCCATCAAGTACGATCTTCTCAAGTCGCATATTGTATCCGATTCTCTGCGTTCACTCTCAAGACACTTACCGCTACGCAAAGCTGCCTATCAAACAGCATTTTATATTTTTATCGGCCCGACATGGTCTATTTCTTGACTGTTAGATCGAATTTTGGCAGCGGCCCGGGCCAAAACTCGGCCGCCACCGCCCCCTTGGCGACCATCTGCTCCAACAGGGCGATCACCCCCGCGTACGGAACCCCCAAGGCTGTGACTTGGCCCTCCCCTGTTTGGGCGAATTCGGAGCCCAGGGCCCGAATCACCTCGGTAAGCACGAAACCACTCTTCAACGGGCCGATCACCCCCGGCCGCGTCGGGCTCTTGCGCATCAGAGACATGTAACCCTGGCCGGGCTGAGCATTGACCACGACCGTCCTATCCGGCGACTCCACGAACACACTGTCGCGACATATCAGCGGGGCCCCGAAGATGACAATGCGCGGGTCCGAGCTGCGCGAGACGAAAATGGCTTTGCGGTCGGTCTGAACCACATGTTCCAGATAGAAACTGCGCCCGACGAATTCCCGGGTGACCGCCAAATTCCCCCGCTCGCGCAGGTATTCGTAGGCGGCCAGGACGATACGCCAATCTCCATCTCGCAGCAACAGCCGCGTCAGTGCAACCGCGTCATTGCGCCGCGCCGACACGACCACCGCACCGAGAGCATCGAGACGATACGCGGATTCCGGATCCAGCGCGATCTGCCTCAGCGTTCCCAGAGCACGATCGTCGCGCAGGTTCAGCATACAGCGCGCCGCCCGGAACCGTACCTCCTCGTCCGGAGAATTCAACAGAGGGGCAATCGCGCCCAGGCAGTTCCGCCCGATCGCCTCCAGGGCGACCTCGCTGCTTTCTTTGTTCTGGCCCGTGGCAAGCTGCTGCACGAACCTATCGATTCTCGCCCGCGTCAGGTCCGGCGTCTCGTTCATGTAGGTCGCGGCCACCATCGCGATGAATCGCATTTTGCGCCGCCGATAATCGGACGGTATGACGTATTCCACCATGCGCGGCGAGACCGCCTTAGCCAAATCCGAACCGTATCGTTCACTCAAACGGTTGCGGATTTCACCCGCCAAGGCGTAATCGGACTTACGCAGCTTAATGATGCTCGAATAGTCGTTCAGAACACGCCCGCCGCCAAGCACATAGGCACTCGTCAGGTCCGGCTCGGGCGCTCCGACCATGTTCACGAACGCCGAGCCCTCGACCGTCGCCAGGGACCGGCTCGCCGAGCCCCCGGGGCCTTGGGGCCGCAGTTCCACCTTGTACAACCAGCCCCCGCGAAGCGATGTTGTCTCCGATCCCGATACCGGTGAGACGCGCACGTCGAAATGCTCGCCTCGGGAGGCCATGGCCGGGATGGTCCCCTCCAACAGCACAACGGCTGTCGTATTGCTGTTGATGAACTCGTCCAAATTGAGCGGTCCGTTGGCCAGTTGCGCCAGGATGTATCGTTTCAGATATCTCCGGACCTGTGGCGGACATGTCGCTGAGCCGGTCCCCGGCAGGTTCCCGACCAGTCCGAAGCCCTCCACCGGTATTGGCATGGGCGTCATCACCTCGGCAACGGAACCGATCGTGGGGCCCAAATCCCGTTCGCCGGCCCCAACGCGTCCGGCGGCGCCAGGCTTCTGCCCGCAGCCGGCCGACAGGAACGCCACGGCCGCCAGTAGCGGAACCACCCAATACACTCTCTGTCTGAAGAAGGCTTTCATGCCCGCCGCATGCCCCGATATCGTGCGAAATTCGCCGCAAGAAACGCTGGGACGATAGTATGCCTTCGGCCGGCCTGCGTCAAGCGTATTCGTCGAGGCCGCTTACGGCGGGCAGCACCTATTGCCCAATCATCTGACAGACCACCGTCCGGGTCCTGGCCCGCGTGTCGAAGTCCACCAGGATGATCTGCTGCCAAGTCCCCAACGTCAGCCGGCCCGCCGTGAAAGGCACACTCAGCGATGGTCCCAATAGCGACGCCCGCACGTGCGAGTGCCCGTTGTCGTCGTGCCAGGTCTCCTCGTGCTCGTAATGGCCCTGCGCGGGGGCGATCCGCTCGAAGGCAGCCTCGATATCGTGATTGGCCAATCCCGGCTCGAACTCCGTTGTCGTCAGGCCCGCCGTGGAACCAACGTTGAACAGCGTCGCCACGCCCGCCGCCAGTCCCGACCGCGCCACCGCCCGCCCCACCTCGTCGGTGATATTCAATACGTGGTTGTTGCCCCGCGTCCTGACCTCAATCTGCTCCGTCTTCACCATTGCCGGCTGACCTTTCACGAACATCTCTTCACGGAAAGCCCGTAAGCTAACCCAAGCAACACCCCGGTGCAAGCTCCGATAACACCGAGCGGACATTGAGGACCGAGAGAGCCGGATCGCAGGGCACGCACAAAGCGGCCCGTCACGGAGACAGCCAGGTCCGGATAAACCCCCCGGCCGTTCGAGGCGCCCCCTGGCAACAGGCCACGGCCAAACGGCGCTTGACCAGCGATTCTGTTTGTGGTACAATACGCAAAGTAATCGGGGGCACCAAGGCAACGCGTATTCACCAGACAGGAAGTTTCCCACGGATGGCTCGACGTTGAACGTGCGTCGACGCGTGTTTACACCGAGACCTGGAGGATGGCCCCACGATAGGACACTTGCGCTGGGCCACGAGGAAACGGGTTATTAGCCTCTTTGAGAGGCTTTCAGAGTAGTGCAGATCAGTTCTGGAGTGAGCGGTTTTCAAGCCTCGGTGCGATGTGCCGGGGAAACCAACGTCGAAATGGGGGCGATGAAAATGAAAAGTACATGCCCGCAGGATCAAGCCGGTCGTGTCAATCCTGTGACAGACATTAGTGCCACACGCGGCCGGTTCGGCCGCACGGCGAACAAAATCTGTCACAAAATCTGTCCATCGCTGCGATTCCTCGGTATCGGACTTATCGGTCTGATGATCTGGGCCGGCGCCGCGAACTCGTGCCTGGCGCGGGTGGCTGAGGATCTCAACGCCCGATCGGATCGACTGCCGAGCGGGATAAAGGACCCTCTCAATCCACAGGCGTACATGCAGGACCTTGCGAGCAGGCTCAATTCCTCCCAGGGGAAGAAGTCGCTTCTGCGCGGAATGAAGACGGCGCCATCAGCCAGAGTATCCGCGCCGACACCGCCTGCGATCGATCAGCGAGTCCCGTTCCCTGCGGAAGAACCGCAGATGCAGCCGCGAATCCTGCGAGAGGAGGACCTGCGGAGGATGATTGCCGAAGAGCTAAGCAGGCAAAGGCAGCCTGCGCCACAGCCGACCCTGCGAGAGCAGGACCTGCGGGCGCTGATTGCCCAGG
>CAYNQP010000196.1:2558-6908 GCA_964399325.1 uncultured Pirellulales bacterium | reverse complement strand
AAGCTACCTCCCGTTAACCATGCCCTTACACGCCTGGAGGAATTGAAAGGTGTCACTCTATGTCGCGCTGGCTTCATAGGTTACGGGGCAAGTCACCGAGTTGGAAACCAGGCAGAACTTCTCCGCTAGTTCGGCGAGTTTGCGAACCTTACCGGCGATGTCTTCCGCCTGGACCTTGACCTTCGCCTGGACGTTCACATGGGTGAAACGTAGACCATCTCTGGTCTTCTCAACAGTCCCCTCGGCACTGGCCTCATAGGATTCAATCGCAACGTGGGACTTTTCGGCGAAGTGATAGAACACCAGCATCAAACAGCTATTGATCGAAGCGACGAACAACTCCTCAGGGTTGAGGGTATCGGTGCTGCCCCCGTACTCGACGGGCGATCCGATTTCTGTGTCCTTTGCACCACTCATGGTCGTAACGGCGGGGCTTCCCGCCAGGCAATGTATGGCGTTCTTGAATAACGTCATTTCGGCACATCTCCATTTCGATAGTTTTGGTTGATATCAAGTATAACTTGCTGCCCTGTTCTGCACGAAGACCATTGGCCACCCGTCTTTACACAGCCTTCTTGAAGGGCCACATGACCAAGCCCCCATCCATAACGCGGACCTTCTTGAAGCCGGCCGCCTTGAGAATCAGAGCCGCTTCATAGCCGCGCAGCGAGATCTTACAGAAGGCAATCACTTCTTTGTCCCTGGGTAACTCATCGAGCCGTCCACGCAGAGATCCCAACGGGATAAGGGTTGAACCTGGCAAACGAATCTGTTCATATTCTTGAGGTGAACGGACATCCAGGAAGACAAACTCCTCCTTCTCTTCCTGCATCCTATGCACTTCGGCTGGGGCAACCCCCTCCATGTAACCGTCTATCTTATTCCTCACCACGTTGGCGGCCGTAATGATGTTGTCCATGGCCGGGGCAAATGGTGGCGCATAGCACAAGTCGGCGTTCGCCAGTTGGTCCACAGTCATGCCCGCGGTCAAGGCCATAGCCACCACGTCGATGCGCTTGTCCCCGGCACCAGGCCCCACAGCTTGAGCTCCCAGTAGTTTCCTCGTATCTCGGTCCGCAATGAGCTTCAGCATCAAGGTCTTGGCTTGGGGCATGAAGTGAGCCTTGTCCGGCGCCGGGGTTAAAACCGTCACGACATTGTGGCCCTGCTCCTTGGCGGCCGACTCGCCCAGACCGGTCCGAGCCACGCAGAAATCGAACACCTTGCACACCGTGCTGCCTAGGACACCAGGGAAGTGATCCTGCCCGCCGCAGATGTTGACCGCAGCGACCCGGCCTTGCTTGTTGGCCGTGGAACCCAAGGGCACAAAACAGGGCTTGCCGGTCATAAGGTCCTTGCACTCGACGCAGTCACCAGCGGCATAGATGCTGGCATCACTGGTTTGCATGCGGTCATTGACCTTGATGGCCCCCGTGGGACCTATTTCCAAATCGGCGGCCTTGGCCAGGGTCACATTCGGACGAACGCCAATGGCCAAAACCACCATGTCCGCTGCAATCCGACCGGCGCTGGTCTGAACGGCCTTGACCGATTCATCGCCTTCGATCCTCTCAAGCTTGGTGCCGGTCAGCACCCGAACACCGTGGGACTCCATGTGTTGTTCTACCAGGCGAACCATATCCGGGTCCAGAATGCGCAAGATCTGCGGCATCATCTCGAGGATAGTCACGCGGCAACCGCGCTGTGCCAGGGCCTCGGTGATCTCCACACCAATCAAACCGCCGCCGACAATGACCACATCCCGCGCCTTATCTTGAGTCAGTGCAGCCCGGATACCCTCAGCGTCATGTACACCCTGAAGGGTAAACACATTGTCCAGGTCGGTCCCGGGGATCGGTGGAACAACCGGTCTTGCCCCGGTTGCCAGAACCAGTTTGTCGTAGTCCAGCCATGACTCCTGCCCGCGCACCAAGTCACGCACTCGAACGCGCTGGCTCGCACGATCGACCTCAATGGCCTCCGTTTCGTTGAGGACTCTGACGTTCTTGACATTTTGGAAGAAGACCGGATCACGTAGCGTACCCACCGGCGTGCACATCAACTCTTTCTGGTCCTTAACTACGCCGGAGACGTAGTAGGGCAGGCCGCAGCCGGCATAGGACAGGAGTTTACCCTTCTCCACGATGGTCACTTCGGCGTCCTGGCATAGACGGATAATTTTGGAGGCAACCTTGGGACCGGCTGCTACGCCGCCGACAATCACGATACGCAATGGTTCACTCATTCGCTTGGCTCCTGTATTTGCTAATGGTTGAAGTTTCACTAATGGTAGGGACATCACGATCTCGGCGCCACCCAGATCGGCCTTGGCAGCTCGAACATCACCTCCGGCCGATGTGGCAATCGCTCGCACCAGGGCCAGCCCCAGCCCGGTCCCTGGACGCGATGAGTTCTGCGCATGGCCGGTTCGCACGAACGGCTCGAACACTTCCTGGCGCATGGGTTCTGGAATACCGACACCAGAGTCGGCCACGGCCAACTCGAAGCTCCCATTACCAGTTGTAAGGCGCAGGTGGATCGATCCGTGGTCAGGGGTATATTTGAACGCGTTGTCCAGGAGAGCCTGTATCACCTCAGTGAACCAGGCCTTCCCTACCCTGATGTGGCCTTCCAGGGCGTCGATTTGAACACTGAGATCAATCCCGCGTTCGCGGGCCTGCGTCGCATATTGTTCGGCAATTCGATGGCCTAGCCCAGCAGAATCTGCGAGGTGAAAGGTTTGCTTCTGACCGTGATGGAGTTGGGTCATAGTGAGAAGCCGGTCGATGGCCTGTTCAGCTTGACCACATCGCTTCTCCGCCTTGTGCAGGAGGTCCTCCTGGCGCTCGTTGAGCGAACCGACATACCCGGTCAGCACCGTTTGCAGCAAACTCCCAGCCGCCAGCAACGGCGACCGCATCTGGTGGCTGCCCAATGACAGCAAGTCCAGACCATCCTTCAGATCGATGGGCCTTGCTGGCTTCTTCTCGGATTCCCGGCTCAATCAGATATCTCCAAGTGCTAAGATTCATGGTCTGCACTTTGTTTCTACGGTATAGCCAAATACTTCGCACGAGCCCAACAATGGGCTCGAACTGTAGCGGCGTCGGCGATGCACAGACTACCGTTTCGTCACTGGCTCACGTAGTCGTGCACATCGGCATAAGGCCGGAGAGATTGGCACGCCGGCATGAATCCGGAGATCTTTACATCGACTCGGCCATGGGGCCCCGCGGACGGTGTCGTATCATTGATCATACCGATCTTCCTGTGCCTGATTCTATATGCAGGACTTTCGCCGAGATCGGTCGCCCTTGGGTCGGGGTCCAAAGAACTTATCCCGCCACCACAAGAAGTGTCCCCACGGGTTCTCGAGTTTGTACTTGTCATTTTCCGGAGCATCGGTCTGGGAACCTGCTTCTTCCAGGAGCTTCTCACAGGGTTTGTCATTGGCCAATAGTTCATACGCACATTTTATCAGTGCAAATCTCTTGTTTGCTTCCTCCGTGTTTCCCACGTGGTCGGGATGACACGCGACGGCGGCACGCCGGAAGGCTCTTTTCAGTTCCTCCTCGCTTGCATTCTCGTGTACCTCAAGAAGCCTGTAGGCTACCTTGCGGGCCTCAAGATCGCGGTTGATAGGGTCCATGAAATCAGGATCATGTTTCATCCTATGCCTATTCCTCTGCTACAGCCGTTTACCGTTCTTCGTATGCGACAGACTCCGTTGACGAGAATCGCATGGCGGAGCCGTTGATTGTGCCATGCGCTTCTCATGTCTTCGTGTTGCCCCGGGGCACCTATGACAAGATGTTTTTCAGCGTCACATATGCTCCCACATTGCCCGTCATTTTCTCCTCGTCCGTGTTTACGGGCAGCGTCTTCTTGCCCTTACGCCAGTTGGCTGGACACACCTCACCGGTTTTATAGGAATGCTGCCAGGCTTCCAGTTGCCGAATCAGCTCGTTGACGCTACGGCCCACGCTGGGAGCCACGGTCTCTTCGGCCACGATAACACCATCGGGATTGATGATGAAACGACCGCGTAGAGCCATGCCTTCGCTTTCGACCCAGACTCCAAACTTGCGACTGATCTCTCCGGTCGGGTCCGCGCCCATCTTCATCTTCAAGTCTTTGAGCAGTGGCTCGGTCTCGACGAAACGCTTGTGGCTGAATTTCGTGTCCGTCGAGATCGCCTGCACCTCGACACCCATGCCTGCCAATACATCCAGCTTGGCATTCATGGCTGCGATCTCCGTGGGACAGACAAACGTGAAGTCAGCCGGATAGAAACAAACCACAGTCCATTTGCCTTTGTAGTCTTCACTCGAAACAGTTACATAGTGACCT
>CAYNQP010000196.1:0-2548 GCA_964399325.1 uncultured Pirellulales bacterium | reverse complement strand
GTCCAATATCCATCCAGCTTTACTCCTTGGGATACTTGCATCATTACCCGGTCCAGACCCATACGGTCCTTTCAGCAGATCAACACCGACCGGCAGATGCAACTGTCCGGCGATGGTCATACGAGGTCCGTGGATCATGAGCCAGTTTTCGAGTCTTCTGTCACACGGGCCGGCTTACCGAATTCCGCGTCAAGTATCTTCGTGATCTGGGCTTTGTTTTGAATGCTCGTTGTGGCCGCGACGACCTGTCCGTTCTTGAAGTACACCGTGAACGGCAGCCCCATGAAGAATCTGCATTGCGGCAAATCCTTGATGAAGTCTGCGGCAGGAATGTCAAAATCCTGGTCGCGGAAGGCGACGTGCGTATAGTCTCGCTCCAACTCCTCCAGGATGCGATACACGGGAACGCACATCGGCCCCATTCTGCCGCAGCAAATCATAACGTTCTCATTTCGTGCCAGGACTTCCTTGATGTCTGCTTCTGTTTCCAAGTGTTCAAGATTCGTATCCAGCATTGCTTGTTTCTCCCATTTGTCATGTGGACATTTTCACGTTTCGGTTATTGCCGAGTCTCAGATCACTGGATCCGATCCGGCATCTTCAATGCGTTCAACACCTGCTCGGCAGCCAACGCAATCGGCTCCCTGCCTGGGTCCGAAGAAAGCTCTGGCTGTCCCGCGCAGCGCAGAGTGGCAATATCCGACGCAGTCAGTCTGCCCCGCATGGCCGTCGTAATCACGTCGATGTGCTTGATGGGAAATTCACTATCACTGACGATCTGTCCTCCGATGATTTGTCTACTTCGTTTGTCGAATATGAGCTTGACAGTGTAAGGTTGTCGTCCCCGCATCATGGAATGCATCGTTGCCGAGGATTGCACGGCACCGATGGCCTCGATTCCTTCTTCGGCCGCCTGTCGCTGGGTCAAGCCCGTCCCGGCAATCGATTTGTCGAAAAACTTGGTTGCGAAGCCGTTGATAAACCCTGGATACGCAATCTTTTCCCCCAGTATGTTTCGAGCCATTACCCTCCCGGCTATGACGGCGTTCGGCCGCAACCGCCCGACAGCAGGCTTGCCTGTAACCCAGTGTGGGTATTCGATGAGATCGCCGCCCGCGTAGATGTCCGGATCCGACGTTTGGAGATACTCGTTGACCTTGAGGCCAAATCGTCCTATCTGCAATCCCACTTGCTCGGCGAGTTCGCTGTTCGACCGGGCGCCTGCGGATATCAACACCATTTGCGCCTGGATGGTCTCGCCCGAAGAAAGCATAGCACTATCGATTTCACCATCGCCGTTGATTCGCTCCAGGGACTGCCTCAATCGAAGCTCCACGCCCTGCTTGGTTATATACTCCTCCACAAGTACGCTCATTTCCGAATCCAGTGATTGTGCCAGGATATGCGCGAGCATGTCCACCACATATACCTTCACTCCGTGCCGGGCCGTCAGGTAAGCGACTTCCAGTCCGATGGGACCTCCACCTATCACAACGACGGATTTAACGCGCTTCCTGTTCATCCAGTGTTGAATATTGACGGCGTCGTCGCTCTTGCGAAGCGTGAACACACCCGGCAAGTCAATCCCTGGCACCCGTAGGACAATCGGTGTTGCCCCCGTTGCCAAAACCAGTTTGTCGTACTGGTAGATCTCGCCGTCCATCGTCGTTACGGTTTTCTGTCTGCTATTCAGGTATTTTGCGCGGACATTCACCAACTTGATGTTCGAGTCTCTAAACACCGAATCGTCCTTGTAGGACGGTTCCACCATAACTTCGCCGCAACATATGTAAGGAATCACGCATCTCGTCAGCAACCCTTGTTCATCCGATTCCCTGATTAGGGTGACATCCAAGGCGTCACGCAACTTCTTTAGAGACAACGCAGTCAGAGCGCCTGCACCAGAGCAGCCGATAACAACAACACGCTTCAGATCATTCACAGTATTCTCCCGACTTCGTTACCTGTGAGGTATTGTTCAACATCCATGGCGGCCATGCAGCCCCGACCTGCGGCCAGCACGGCTTGCTTGTAAATGGAGTCGCAAATATCGCCGCAAGCAAAAATTCCCGGCGTCGAAGTTCTGCTGGAATGTGGTTGGACTTGGATGAAACCGTCCTTGTCCGTTTTGACCAACTCTCTGAAGATGTTGCCTTTCGGATCGTGACCGATGGCGACGAAAACGCCAGCACATCGGGCCTCTCGCTTCTGACCCGTCTTCGGGTTCTTCAAGGCAACGCCTGTGACAGAATCATTGCCGAATATCTCTTCCACAATCCACGGGATCATCCATTCGATTTTCGGGTTCCTCTTGGCTTTCTCCACCTCAATGGGAGTTGCGCGGAGATGCTCCCGCCTGTGAACAATGGTGACCTTGCTCGCAAATCGGGTGAGAAAGACGGCATCCTCGATGGCCGTGTTGCCTCCGCCTACGACCAGGACTTCTTTCTCACGGAAAAACGCCCCATCACAGGTCGCACACCCCGATACCCCCTTGCCATAGAACTTCGCCTCCGTGGGAATCGAAAGCCGTCTTGCTTCGGCTCCG
>CAYNQP010000195.1:0-6962 GCA_964399325.1 uncultured Pirellulales bacterium | reverse complement strand
ACACTAACGATCCCGGACGAGAATATCGACATGCTAAGCGATGCGAGGCACGGTATTTCCGCCGAAGGCATGACGCAGCAGGAGGCAGCCGAGCGCGCCGTCCGGACCCTATTTCAAGCCGTCATTGACGATGATCTGGCAACGTTGAAGAGAGTGTGCCCGCTTTGCGAAACCTGGGGCGACGAGTTCCTGCGATCCGTCATCATGAAAACGGGCCAGGACGGGCGTATCGTGGAGATCCTGGAGATCGGGCGGATATCGGAAACAGGTCACTCCAAGCTCGGGCCCATCGTGGCCTTGCCCATATCGGTTAGGCGGCAGGACGGCGTGAAGGTTCAGCAGAAGATGATCGTTCAATTCCGCCAACTCGGCGGTGTCCCCTCCTGCGTCGTTCACGGTCCCTACGGTCTGCCCCGAGAAATGCAATAGAGCCGAGGTCCCACTGGCCGCCGGGCAGTCCCGCGGTGGCATCTCGCCAAACCGCTCCATGGTGTGGAGAGATACGGGAGCCTTGGATACAATGCGGCATGCTGAGCAAGTGACATGGCGTGCGACCAGCGTAGGCCGCGGGTCTCCCCGACCCGCGGCCTACCGGTACTTACGGGCAACATCCCCTTGTTGTAAGACCCCGGATAGGCCCCCCCACCGGAGTCAACTGTAGCCCCCCTCGGCGAGTTGATGACAGTGTGCGTCTATCTATCTGACTCCGACCTGGCCTCGTCGATCTTCTCGCGGATCATCTCAGCCGCTCGTGTGGCCGCCTCCTTGCTGAAATCGATGGCCTTGTGCATCCCACAATTGACCGACTTGGCGAATTCATCTGACTTCAGCGCCTTGTCAGCGAACGTCCGCTGGCCGGACCTCCCTGCCGCCTGCTCGGGCGCGGGTACGAGACAATAGATGGCCGTCGCAAAGCCGGCAAAGTACACGACCAGCATGAAGACGAATTTCGTTCTCCAACCCATGTTCCGGATGTTCCCCCCTTCCGTCGCAGGATTTGACCGGCCAGCTCCAGCCGTTTCTTTTCACACGCCTCTACCAAATAATCTAAGATAGAAACACCGAGGTGCCAACCGCAAAAACAGAGGACAAGCCACTCAAACCAGAGGCCCATAATAGAGACCCGAACCACAGGATTATCCCCAGCAGCCGGCCTCGCCAACATCGTAGGAGCGGTTGCGGTTGCGCCGTTCGTTTCGGTTGCGTGCTGCGTCGCTGACGCCGACCGACGCAACCAATTGACAAAACGCGCCGCGCAACCGCGACCGTGGGACGATGACTACCGGGGGGCATCCGGCTTACCGCAAGACGCCATCGAGAACGCCCCGCAGAACGCCGCAGACGAGAGCCACGTCGCTCTGCGCCAGATGGTTGTGAAAGGGCAAGGCAATTGTTCGTTCGCCAGCCGCTTCGGCGCTGGGAAAATCGCCTGGCTTGTGCCCATAGCGCTGCGAAATGAACGGCTGCAAATGCACCAGCGGGAAGTAGTTGCTCACCTGGATATGCTGGCGGTGCATCTCCTCCAGGATGCGGTCGCGCTGGTTACGCCCATACGTTTCCTGCAGGCGCACCACGAACACAAACCAGCTTGTGTCGCAGCCGGCCATCTCGGTCGGCACAAGGAGTCGATCCTCGTCGGCCAGCATCTCCTGATACCACGCCGCCACCTGACGGCGTTTGGCCTTGATCTCCGCGATCCGAGAGAGCTGAGCCAGACCGAGCGCGCAGTTGATGTCACTGAGTCGAAAGTTGTATCCCAGCCGCTCGTGGGCCAGCCAGCCGGTTGCCTTGGCGCGACCCTGATTGCGAAGAGAAACACACAGGTCCGCGAGGGCGTCGTCATCGGTCACGATCATGCCCCCTTCGCCCGTGGTGATCTGTTTGTTGGGATAGAAGCCGAACACGCTGAGCGTGCCAAAGGTCCCCGCCTTTCTGCCGTGCAGGGCCGACCCGAGGGCCTCGCAGCTATCTTCCACGACCGCCAGCCGATGCCGCTCGGCCACCTGGCAGACCTCGTCGAACCCGGCGGGATTTCCAAATATCTCCACAGGGAGAATCGCCCTGGTCCGGTCCGTTATGGCGGCCTCGATTCGCCCCGCATCAATATTCAGACTGGCCGGATCAATATCGACGAAGACGGGCCTGGCCCCCGTCATCATGATCGATGTCGCGGACGCTATGAAGGTGAAAGGCGTCGTAATCACCTCGTCGCCCTCACCGATTCCCAGGGCCAGCAGACTCAGAAACAATCCGCTCGTACCGCTGTTGACTGCCACGGCCCGGCTTCGACCCAGGTAGCGGGCAAAGGCCTCCTCGAACTCGCCCAGCTTCGGCCCCAACGAGAGACTGGGGCTGCGCAGGACCTCCACTACACTCTCGATCTCTTTCTCAGTGATGTCAGGCCGAGACAAATGGATCCGCATCGCCGTCTCCTCATGATATTCTTCAAGGGCCAGAGCCAAAGAGGGCATTCTAAGCGGCCGGCGACGCGATTCAAATACATTTTCCGGTGCCGTGCCGGCTTCGAACCGGGGGGGATGTCGGCCCTGCTCGGACCGTTGAGATCAACCTTCATCTTATAGGACTTGCGCATCCCATGGCCCTTTGCAGGAGCCTCACATCGCGGAATTCTGGCGTCTTCGCTAAATAGAGCCGCCTCGCAGGCCGAAGAAGGATACGGTACAAGTTCACTGATACAGGAATCCAGCGATGGCAAAAGGCAAGAACGTGTTGACCACTGGAGACGTGGCCCGCATCTGCAACGTGGCCCCGAGAACGGTGTCCAAGTGGTTTGACTCCGGCCAGCTCAAGGGGTACCGCATCCCCGGCAGCAAGGATCGACGCATACCGCTCAACGAGCTCGTCCGCTTCATGAAGGCCAACAACATGCCGACGGAGATCCTGCCCGCGGGAAAGATCAGGGTCCTGGTCGTCAATCATGAATCCAATGGCAGTGCCGCTTTGATCGATGGCCTCGTCACCCAAGGCAACTATAATGTCCAGACAGCCTACACCAGCTTCGAGACCGGCGCGGCCGTCCAGAGGTTCTCGCCGCACGTGGTCCTCGTCAATCTGCTGGCCAAGGAAATCGACGCACACAGCATCTGCAGAAGTATCCGCGCCAGCGAGGAATTCGAAACCACCAAGATTATCGCTCTGGCCAACCATCTGACTGGCCAGGAAACGACGGCGCTGATGCAAAAGGGCTTTGACGGCTACGTCTCAAACCCTTCGGATGCAGGCGAAGTCGTGCGAAAGATCGAAGAAGCCATGGCGATTATCTACTGATCGATACCGACACACTTTCGATAGAAGACAGCAACGCCCCCGTTTTGTGAAGAAGCGTATCCTACACAACCTCCGTGGCTCAGTACTCCTTGTACCCTCTCAACCATGGCGGCCATGCGCTCGGCTGCACACGCCAGCGGCAGTACACTGGCCCGCCGCATTGAAATGGTGTGCAGAGGGTATTGGAGAAGATCACTTGCCTCGATCCTTCAGCATATGGACCTGGAGCCGGATCAAGGTCTTGGCGCTGACAGTTCGAGCCGAGAAATCACCAAAAATCACTACGTATTGGTCCTCCGACTGCTTCCAATGCATCAGAATGACGCACGGATCGTTGACCTTCGCCGTCTCGCCGTAGTACACCACTTCCTTGCCCTGAGCCAGGAGCCTGTCGCGGTAGACCAACAACCCCTCCAGAATCTTGCCTCCGCCGGCTCTGTCGCCACCCAAAGCATATTTGAGGAAGAACTTGCCGTTCTCGTAGACTCCTCCGTTAATGCCATCGCGACTGCCGAAGAGACTGCCTGCCAGGAACACGACCAGCAGAATCGCTGCGGCAGCCGCGAGCCGACTTATACGCAGATCAACGATAATGTTGATCGTGTCCAGCCTATGCACGCTCAACCTTTGCGGAATGCGGTCCTTGATCTCCTGCAACAGCCCCCGTCGCGGCTTCTCGATCCCTCGCTCGGAAAAGGCTTTCAGCAGTTCTTCAATTCTCTTGTTACCGGTCATCGCGTTGTTCCCTCCCAAACTGTCAGGTCGGGCATCTTCATAGCTTTCTATTCGTCCACCAACTGTTTCCTCAAGGCCTCGAGGGCCCTGCTCAGGCGGCTCTTGAGCGTTCCTTGTCGTACCTGAGCCACTTCGGCTGCTTCGGCGATGGTCAACTGCTCCGTGTAGTGCAGCACGATAGCTTGCCTCAACTTCCAGGGCAGCTTCGTCACGGCTTGATGCAAATGAGCGAATTGCTCCTTCTCGCCGGCTCTTTCTGAGCCGTCAATTCCGCCTTCCGGCGTCTCGTCTGCGTCAGGCCGAACAGGCCCTTCGTACTTGTGCTTCCGCCAGCAAAGCCGGGACATGTTGCCGGCGATACGAAACAGCCAGCCATTCAGGGCCCTGCCGTCCCGTAACTGGCCTATGTGGTTCCACGCCCGCAGGAACGTATCCTGGGTCAGATCCTCACTCATCTGTTGGTCGTGGCCCATCGCCCGCATGAACAGGTAGATACGCTCATAGTACTTGTCAACCAACTCTTCCGCCGCCGCGTGATCACCATGCCGCAGACGCCGCACCAGGGAAACCTGGTCCTGGGTGGACGTTCGCCGTTTCTCCGCAGGGGCGGCCTTCATCTCTGTAAGATGCGCGATGTCCGTGTCCTGTTCTGCCATCTGTGAGTTTTTCTGCGTGATCTCCATACCGATAGGCCTGGACATAGTATACCGCAATGGAGGCCTTTTCTCAATTTCGAGGCCGCCAAGGCCTATTCAGACACATTCCCCCAACCACCTGCCACCGCATGAAAGAAAATTGTCCAACCACACACCGGTGCGATACCCGACCCCAGAAAAGCCCACCGAAATCCAAGGACCACCTAAATGAGAGTATACCTCGTCCAGCGTGCCGAAGCAATGTCCAAAGAACAAGACCCGCAACGCCCTCAGGCGAACGAAGGCAGGCACGCAACCGCCATGGTGGCCCACTTCATCACCCCGCGGCTGATCAACTACTTCCGTCAATAGATGTCTTCTCAACGCGTGCTTTGCTTCTGCCGCCGCCCCGATATAATCGAGACCATGAGAAACACACAACTGAGCGAGATTTTCGAACAGATGGCCGACGTCATGGAGATTCTCGGGGAGGACCGATTTCGCATCAACAGCTATCGCAAAGTCGCCCGCCTCGTCGCGGAACTGCCTAACGATGTCGGCATCCTGCTCGAAAACGGCCAGTTAGCCAAGACGCCGGGCATCGGCAAGTCCACCCTGGCCAAGATTGAGGAGTTTGTCGAAACGGAGATGATTACCGCCCACGAGGAGCTTCTCAAGAGACTCCCGCCTTCGCTGCCAGGATTGCTGAGGATCCCGGGCATGGGTCCCAAGGGAGTCAAGGCCGTCTACGAGAACCTGGGCGTGGAGAGCATCGCCGAACTGAAGCAAGCCCTGGCGGACGGTTCGGTGGCGACTATGCCCGGCTTTGGCGAAAAGAAAGCCGCCGCGATTCTGAAGGGCATCGAGTTCCTGGAGAAGTCCACCGGGCGCATCCGGCTGGATCAGGCCATAGAGTCGGCCGCAATGGTCATCGCCTATCTGCAGCAACTGCCCGGTATCGACAGGATCGAGCCAGCCGGCTCGCTGCGGCGCCGGGCCGAGACCATCGGCGACGTGGACATTCTGGTCACAATGGGCGAAGGCACGCGAAAACCCGAAGAAACACCCGAGCAGACCATCCGGTTCTTCACCGGGGCGCCTTTTGTGGATCGGGTGTTGGCGGCAGGTGACACCAAGGGCTCGGCCGTCATCCAGACGGAGACGACGCCCGTGCAGGTGGATGTGCGCGTGGTCCCGGCCGAGAGCTTCGGAGCGGCCCTTCAATACTTCACAGGGTCGAAGCAGCACAACGTCCGCCTGCGTGAGATGGCCGTCAAGGCCAAGCTCAAGCTCAACGAGTATGGGTTGTTCAAGGGTGACAAGATGATCGCCGGCAAGACCGAAGAGGAGATATACGGCAAGCTCGGCCTGGATTTCGTTGCCCCATTGCTACGGGAAGACCGAGGTGAAGTTGAGGCCGCCGCTGAGGGGGCACTGCCCCGTCTGATCCAGATTGAGGACATCCAGGGTGATTTTCACATGCACACACTCGCTTCCGACGGCAGGTGCGGCATCGAGGAGATGGTCGAGGCCGCCCAGGCCTTGGGCTACAAATTCCTCTGCATCACCGACCATTCCGAATCGTCCCTCGTCGCCAATGGCCAGACGCCCAAGCGGCTCGCCAGACAGATTGAGGAAATCCGCGCACTCGACGCAAAGCTCAAGGGCATCACCCTGTTCGCGGGCGCGGAGGTCGACATCCTGGCAGACGGCTCGCTCGACTTCGACGACGAGCTGCTGGCCGACTTGGATCACGTCGTCGCCTCGATTCACTCGGGACTGACCAGTCCGCGGGAAAAGGTCACCCGTCGCACTCTCAAAGCAATGGACAATCCTTACGTCACATGCATCGGTCATCCCACGGGACGCCTGCTCGGCGAGCGCGAGGCGATGGACATCGACATCGCAACGGTTGTCGAGCACGCGGCCCAAACCCATACGGCTCTCGAGATCAACGCCAATCCCTATCGGCTCGACCTCAAGGACATACACTGCCGCATGGCTATCGAGAAAGGGGTGAAGCTGGCCATCGGGACGGACGCCCATAGCGCAGCGGGCCTGGGCCTGATGCCTTTCGGCGTCGGAACCGCCGCCCGAGGCTGGGCCACGAAGGACGATGTAGCCAACACCTTGTCCCTGGCGCGGCTCAAGTCCTGGCTCAAGGCCAAACGCCCGAAGTAGTCCTCCCTTGCCACCTCGGCTATCGGAAACGATCGGGCCTTATCCGGCACCAACTCGTGCTCTGAAGCCACTCGCCGGCCATGAGAGCCAGATCGGCGTAGTCCACCCGGCCGGTCCGCGTCA
>CAYNQP010000194.1:0-6974 GCA_964399325.1 uncultured Pirellulales bacterium | reverse complement strand
GTCAGAGACAAATGGCTTGCCATGATCATATATCCGAGTCTGACCGTAAAGGTTGAGGCTGAAGCCGATGAGGAGATCCGGAGGTTATTGCGAGAGGCAAAGCCTGATGAACTGCCAGCTAAGAGGCCCGACCGTTCAAGTCTTGCCCGCTGGGAGCGCTACAGCCGGCCTATCGAGATCGATCTGGACGCCTGCCGAAACTTCTAAGGCGCAGCGATCAATCGAGAACAAGTTCAGCGTGTCAGTGTCATTTCCTGAAAACACGCGACTCCGCGCGGAGTAGGCACGCCCACCACCTCAGTATTCACAGGACGACGAAGGCAGTAGGTGGAATTGCACCCTCGCAGGAACGGAGATTCGAGGAAAACGTGGCTCAGGAGCGTTCGCGTGCTACAATGGCACCGGGCGTCTTGCCGGCTGCGATACGCGTTCGCAGTGTGCCCGTAAGGGCATAGAAGGAAACGCGTTACGGCGTCACTACAAACGGACGCAGCCTTTGCCATGGGGGGTCGTCGCCGGCTGGCGCGCCGTTGTCAGGTGATTGCTCGTGGATCACCTCCGCCATGCCGATTGGAGGCAGGCCAAATCTGCTATGGAGTACCTTGACATATGTCGGACGCAAGGACAGAATAGGCGCGCAACCATCGGATCGGGTCGCGCGTTGAACCGCTCCATGGCTGTTGTCGAGTTAGGCCATCGATCCCACGGAATCCCCCTTGTGGCCGCGGGCGAGGTCTGTTGGGCTTGTGTGTCTATGGATGCAGAAGAGTGTGTGCCGGCGGGCGACGCGGCGAACCCTTGCGTCAGTTGCGGTGCCTGTTGTGGATACTACCGTGCGTCATTTTACTGGAGCGAGGCCGATGAGGCTTCGGGTGGGACTGTCCCGGTGCAACTGACGGAGAAACTCAACGATTTCCGCCGCGTGATGCGGGGAACCAGCCAGAGCGACCCGCGCTGCGTGGCCCTGCTCGGGACGATCGGGACAAGTCAAAGTGCAAAGAGCAAAATTGCAGATGTCATCGTCGCCGAGCGACGATTCCACTACTCTGATTTTTGCTTTTCTCAGGGGTCCGTAGTTGCCTGAAGGAGACAGGAACCATGCGAAGGAATGTCATCGTCAATCTGTTTCTCGTTGCGCTCGGATCGATTCTCTCGACCGGATGCGCCTCTACGAAGCCGTCGTTCGAGACGGGCGGAGATCAACTGGTTGTGCTGCTGCCCTCGGACGATTTGACACCACCAGGCGGACAGTTGTCCGCCCTGAGACTCGATGGTTTGTTCTATGAAACCAGCGAGGGCAGGACATCGGTCCCGGCAGATCTCGCAGTGAAAGGCACAGGCACGCTCAAAGGTCAGGCCGAGATGCCGGACGGGCGCGTCGTGACGGTCTCGGTGCAGCCGCAAGGGGACAGCTTTGGGATATTCCTCAACGCCGAGCCCGATGCCGACATCGTCAAGTGGGGATTGGCCATCGGCGCGACGGAGAGCGAGTACTTCACCGGACTCATGGAACGCGTCGTGGATGGTCGCCAGCAGGCGTCGTGGGCGCCGGGTATCGAGGCCGCGATGGACCTGCGCGACCAGAAGGTGGATATGATCCTCAAACCCACCACGTCGGTCTATGCGCCGTTCTATCTTTCCTCACGCGGCTACGGCGTTTTCGTGAAGACCGATTGGCCCGGCACGTTCGATTTCTGCGTGGACGATCCGCAGCGAGTGAAGATCGAGTTCGAGGGGCCTTCGCTGGAGATGAAGGTGTACACCTCCGAGGAACCGGCCGAGCTGGTGCGCGACCATGCGATGGAGGCGGGCCCGCCCTTCATGCCGCCCAAGTGGATGTACACGCCCTGGCGTTGGCGTGACGAGCACCGGATCCGATCCGAGTACTACGACGGCACGGCGTGGAGCGGTCCGTTCAACGCCGAGGTGATGGAAGACGTTCTGATGATGCAGGCCTACGGGATTCCGTGCGGCGTGTACTGGATCGACCGGCCTTACGGGCCGGGCCGGTTGGGCTATGACGACTTCGAGATCGACCCCAACCGACTGCCGAACTTCCCCAAGATGGTTGAATGGCTCAACGAGCAGGGCATGCAGATGGTGCTCTGGATCGGTCCCTTCTTCCAGGGCGAAATGGAGCGCGTCGCCTTGCAGAAGGGCTACAACCTCGCCGGCCAGAGACCCCAGCGCAATAACTACCCTTTGTGCGATTTCACCAATCCCGAGGCCAAGGCCTTCTGGCAGGACGGGCTCAGCAAGCTTCTGAAGCTGGGCGTGGCTGGCTTCAAGCTGGATCGCGCCGAGGAGAACATTCCCGAAAGCGGCTCCTACAAGGTTTTCGACGGCCGCTCGATTCGCGAGAACCGCAATGCCTATCCGCCCATGTATCTCAAAGCGGCTTACGAGGTGGCCCGGAAGTATCGGGGCGACGACTTTGCGCTCATGCCGCGCGCCGCCTACACGGGCAGCGCCCCCTACGGCGTGTTCTGGGGTGGTGACATCGGCGGGACGCAGGAAGGTCTGCGGGCCTCGATCGTCGCGGTGCAGCGCTCGGCCGTGATGGGCTATACCAACTGGGGCTCGGATACCTGTGGCTACAATCAGCAGTTGATGGAGCAGGAGGTCTGCGGACGCTGGCTGGCCTTCAGTTGTTTCACGCCGATCATGGAAGTGGGCCCGACGCGCGACAAGGGGTTCTGGAACGTCCCCCGCGGCGGAAGCCCGGTGTATGACGCCGAGCTGATCGCCATCTGGCGGCTCTACGCGAGGCTGCACCAGCGCCTGGCCGACTACAGCTACGAGCAGGCCAAGGTCGCGCACAAAACGGGGATGCCGATTGTCCGCCCGCTCTTTCTCATCGAGCCCAAGGCCCCGGAGGCGTGGTCGAATTGGTGGACCTACCAGTACGGCCCCGATCTACTCGTTTCGCCTATCTGGGAGAAGGACAAGCGTACGCAGGAGGTGTACCTGCCTTCGGGGCAGAAGTGGCGTGACGCCTGGCGGCCCGACAAGATTTACGAAGGCGGCCAGACCGTCACCGTCGACGCCGAACTACATCAGATGCCACTGTTTGTTCGCGTTGGTTCGGATCTCGAATTGGGCGACTTGAACCAAGAATACGCCGAGGCCAAGACCATCGCACAGACCCGACCCGACCTCAAAGTCCTCGAAGCCAAAGTTAAGGCCTGGTTTGAGGCGAACAGATAACCGTGGTCAGGAAGAGCCTATTCTTGGGAATCTTGGTGCTGGTTATGACGGCAGTACTCGTAGCTGTTGTGGCGAGAGACTGGCTGGTTCGTCAAATGTTCTCTTCTCGGACTTGGCTCGTTGAAGATGCGAATGTTATCAGTCCTGAAATTGAGGCAAGTTTCCATTCCTGGTTTTATGATGTTCCCCGCAATATCACAGATGTCTGCGAATATTGTGAGGGGTGGCTCTTCTCGGAGACCTATCTTCGGTTTACCATCCCTGATTCCAATGAATATGAGGTCTTCAAGACAAGAATCACGCACGACAATGTACAGCCATCCACTCTGCCGGACAGGAAGCTGCCGCCAACTGCCCAACAGGTTCGGCAGTGGTGGACACCGCCCGATGACTCGGTATACAAAGCCGATCTGATCTACTTCGCCTTTGATGACCCGAATCGGACCGTCTATGGTCTTGCGTGTCGCGACTGACGGGGCGCAGATGGAGCCACCGCGTGCCGCAGGCCTTGCCGCCACTGCGTGGCATCTCGAACCCCAACCGATGTCTCCTGCGAAGTTCTACGGCTCCGCCTTGGGGGTTGCCTTGCGTTCGGTCTGAATGCGTGGCCACCCTTCTTCGTCTGTCAATCGCCAGTAGATGGCGTACTTCTGATTCCAGAGGCGATGGTAGGGCACCAATGTCACGTCGTCAGGCCGACCGACGCCGGTCGTGCGGAAGGTCAGTGGCTTGCCGGGCACCGGCTTGATCCAGGTGGATGGGTCGCGCTGGTCCGTGACGATCACCGGCGCCTCGGTGATACGGTCCGCAGGGAACCGGAACCAGTTCTCCGTTGTGTAGACCATGCCCTGTGGCACATCGGCCGGGCCCAGTTCACCGGCCAGGACGAGCGGCCCGTACATGATAGCGGCCAGGTCGGCGTCGTCCGGCATGGGGCACAGCCACAAGCTCATCGGCATCGTCATCTCGACGCGGTCGCCATCTTTCCACTGCCGCCGGATCGAGAGGAACGAGCTTGGCTGAGCCGTCACCCGTTGTGACGTGCCATTGATCTTGAGCGTCACGCCGCTTGTCCAGCATGGTACGCGAACGCGCAGCTCGAATTTGGTGGGCTTGACAGCCTTGACAGTCAACGTCGTGCTGTCGCTCTCGGGGAAGTCTGTTTCCTGGCGGATCGTGATGCCCTGGTCCTTCCAGTTCAGTTCGCTGGCGATGAACAGGTTGACCCAGAGCGTGTCTCCGTTGTGGAAGTAGATCGAATCGCCGTACTTGGCGTGGTTCTCCATGCCGGTTCCGGTGCAGCACCAGAACGAGTTACGCGGCGTGTTGAAGTACTTCCACCGGCCGGACGCCAGCGTGACGAAGTACATCATCATCCCGGTCTGCGGGTCCTGTGTCGAGAGGATCGAGTTGATCAGCGCCTTCTCGTAGTAGTCGCCGTAGTCGGCGCGCGGTTGCCAGGCGAACAGGTGGCGCGTCAGCTTGAGCATGTTGTAGGTGCAGCAGGTCTCCTGCGTGTGGTTGCCGAGCATATTGGCCAGGTGATAGGGTGCGCTGCGAAAGTGCTCGTCGTAGGAGGTGCCGCCGGTGCAGTAGGTCCGGCCGTGAACCACGGAATCCCAGAAGAATTCCGCGACGTGCCGGTCGTTGGGGTCGCCCGTCAACTCGTACTGCCGGGCCGAGCCAATCATGTTCGGAATGAACGAGTTGGCGTGCAGGCCGGTCAGTTCGTCGTGGTGCAGAAGCAGGGGGTGGTTGTAGGCGTCGGCGTTGAAACGCTGGGCCAGCTCCAGCCACTGCTTCTGGCCTGTGACGCCGTAGAGGTTGGCCAGCGTTTCATTCATGCCGCCTTGTTCGGTGGTGTTGAGCATGGTCTGCATCCCGTCGCGGTCGAGCTTGTCGAGACGTCCCTTGGCCCACGATGCCATGCCTTGAGCGACTTCGAGCGCCTGGGCGTTGCCACAATAGACGTACATGTCGATCAAGCCGGCGTAGATCTTGTGCAGGGTGTACCACGGTGCCCAGACGCGCTGGCGGGCGATGACACGGTCGATCTGCTCCTCGGGGTAGGCGCTGAGATAGCCCGTGCCCATCTTCTTCTGGCACTTGGCCAATTCCACGACGATCGCATCGGCCTTGGCCTTGAGCTTTTCGTCGTTCGTGCTGGCATACATCAGAGCGCACGCGGAAAGATAGTGGCCCATTGTGTGCCCACGCAGCTCCATCCGCTCCCAGCCGCCCAGTGGCTTGTCCGGCGTGTCTAGCTCAGCGGTCTTGCGGAAGTACCACAACAGCCGGTCCGACTCCAGGTCGTGCAAGTATTTCTGTGTTCGCAGCATGGCGTCGCGGAAGGGCCCATCCAGCAGCCGCACGTCGCGCAAGTCGAAAGGCTCGGCCTGTAACGTGACTGTCTCTCGCCCACTGGGCCAGACCGCAGCGCGAGCGATCACAGAGGAGCAACTCAATACGAGAATCACCGACAGCATCCGCACATCGTATCGCTTGCACATGATGTCTTCCCTTCATAATGATCGAACGCATTTCGTGACCGCAGACACACGCGACGATCCTAACATTCCTCGCGATCAGTGTAAAGTCGCGTCTGCGGGAGAAGAATGCCCGCCCGACGTCGTCACGCAAACCGCACCTCACGCACCAGGGCGCGGGCCAGCAGTTCCTTGTATCGGGGCCGGGGGATTTCGATGGCTCCGAAACGTTTCAGGTGCTCCGTGGTGAGCTGCACGTCGAACAGGCCGAAGCCGGTTCGGCGGAGCCGCTCAACCAGGTACACCAGGGCGATCTTGCTGGCATCGGTCCGCCGACTGAACATGCTCTCGCCGGCAAAGAGGCCGCCGATAGCGACGCCGTAGAGGCCGCCGGCCAGTGCGCCGTCCATCCAGATTTCGATGCTATGGGCGTAGTCTGCTTCGTGCAACTGGCAATAGACTTCGATGAGCTCGTCACTGATCCACGTCTGTTCGCGTCCCGGCGCCGGCTCGGCGCATCCGGCCATGACCTGGCGAAACGCTGTGTCGCAGCGCACGGTGAATCCGCCGCGACGAATGCGCCGTGCCAGAGACCGCGAGATGTGAAAGTCGTCCAGGGGAATAATGGTTCTGGGGTCGGGGTCATACCAGTAGATGCTGCCGTCCTCCTCGGCCATGGGAAAGCAGCCCTGGCAATAGGCGTTCAGCAGAATCGATGGCGTCAGTTTCATTGCTCTTGCGGCGCCGGGGCCGCCCAATGGGCCGGTTGTTTGAGGGCTTTGGCGCTAGAATCCCAACCGCTCGGGAGTCGACGTTGTTCCCGGTTGACCGCTTTCTTCGAAGAGCCGGAGGGCCAGATCGAGAGCGGCCTGAGCTCCCTGCGGGTCATCCGCCCAGACGAGGATGCTCCACAGGTTGTAGTAGACACCCATGTTCTGAGGCGCCGCCTGCACCGCTTGCCGGGCGGCTTCCACCGCCAGGTCGGTCTTGCCTAGAGAACGGTGCGTCTGGGATCTCAAGAGCCATGCGGAGACAGAATTGGGGTCCTCTTTCAGCAAGACGTCGGCAATGAACAAGGCGCCCTGAGGGTCCCCATTGCCGATCGCTCTCAGTCCCGTCTGCAAGATGGCTCTCTCCGTCGAGCGTTTCGCAATCAACAGTGCCGGGTAGTCCGGAATGATCTTCAGGCCACGCATACAATACGCGAGACTTTCATCATACGTTTGGGCCGTTTGCGAGCGCTGAACGTAGACGGCCACCCTCCGCACCTTGTCGAATTGG
>CAYNQP010000193.1:0-6993 GCA_964399325.1 uncultured Pirellulales bacterium | reverse complement strand
GATTCGCCCTGGAATCTCCAGCAGCTCGCGCTGACGAACCTGCTGAAGAACGACCGAGCCGTCGCGCAGAAATACTTGAGCATGCTACGCCGGACCCTCTGGCACAGAGCCTGGGCGGGCGACTGCCTGCGGCTTCTCGCGGAGAACGACGATGTCTCGGCCTGTCCCCGATTCAGCGACTTGAAGGCCTGCATACCCGAGTCCGACTTCCTGGTCTCGGCGGTCGAACCCGAGCGCTGCCTGGAGGAGCTACTGGGAAACCGCGAGAACAAGATGGCCTTCGAGTACTTCATGGCCTACTGCCTCCTCAAAGGGGACCTCACCGCGTTCGTCAAGCATCTTCCCCGACTGAATGATTTCAACTATGCGAGGATCCCACGACATTTTGAAGAGGCGATACTCATCTACATGCAGATGACCGGTCTGCGCGATGTTCCGGCGCCGGGCAGGACCATCTCACCGGACACCGTCCGCAGGTTCAACGACTTCTATCGGATCTTCACCAAGCATAACAGAAACAAGGAGGCTGCCTTGCCTGAGCTGCGTCAATACGCGGATACCTACTGGTTCTACGGCGTGTACTACTTCCAACCGGAGGGCTCGTGACATGCGCGTGCCACGCGGCCTTGCCATTGCCTGGGCTGTCTGCGTCGCCATGGTCGCCGGGTGCGCGCAGGAGAAACCCGATCTCGAAGACTGCAATTCGGCGGCCAGGCCGCCCACGATCTCGCCGGATTATGCGGGAGTGACCCTGCCGCCCAATATCGCACCGACGAACTTCGTCATCAACGAAAAAGGCGCCGCCTACTACGTCCACATCGCCTCCGAAAAGGGCCCGCCGATTGAACTGCTGAGTCGGTCCGCCAATATCAAGATCCCCCTAGAGCCATGGCGAGAGCTCTTGAGCTCGAACCACGAAAAGGCACTGCGCCTCACGATTTGTGTCAGGGATGACAAGGGCCGATGGAGCCGCTTTGACCGTATTGAGAACCGCATCGCGGCAGAACCCATCGACACGCATGTGGCGTATCGCCTGATGAAACCGCTGTACCAATTCTGGGACCAGATGGGCATCTACCAGCGCGATTTGACGAACTTCGAGCAACAGCCCGTGGTTCTGAACCGGACGATGGGAAAGAACTGCGTCAATTGCCATTCGTTTCATGACTACAACCCGGACCGCATGATGTTCCACATGCGCGCCGGAGCGGTCGGGACGTCGATGATCCTGGCGTACGACGGAAATGTCTCGAAGGTCGATACGAAGACCGCCTTCAATCGTGCGACCTCCTATCGGTCGTGGCACCCGAACGGCGAGATCATCGCCTTTGCATTCAATACCGTCAAGCAGGTCTTCCACGCCGTAGGGGAGAACCGCGACGTGTACGACCGGGCTTCCGACCTCCTGCTCTACAACGTCGAGACCCATACCGTCACGACGTCCCCGAAGATATCGCGTCCGGATCGCATGGAGACCTATCCGGAGTGGTCCCCGGACGGCAGGTACCTCTATTTCTGCAGTTGCCCCGGACTGGATCAGTACGACACGCACGAGCACCCCTACAAGCAGATCAAGTACGACCTCGTGCGCATCTCGTACGATGCCGCAACGGACACGTGGGGCGAGGTCGAGTCCGTCGTCTCGGCAGGTGAAACGGGCCGCAGCGTCGCCCATCCCAAGGTTTCGCCCGACGGCAGGACCATCCTCTTCTGTCTGTCGGACTATAGCTATTTCCCCCTCTACCGGCCCGAGTCGGATCTGTACCTTCTCGACACCCGGACGGGCCAATGGCACAAGGCGAACAATATCAACAGCGACCGAGCGGAGAGCTACCACTGCTGGTCCAGCAACGGTCGCTGGGTGGTCTTCAGCAGCAAACGCCAGGACGGCTTGAGCACTCATTTCTACTTCAGTTATTTCGATTCTGAAGGCCATTTCAGCAGGCCTTTTGTTTTGCCGCAGAAGGACGCGCGATATCACAATTCGCGTGTCATCGTCTACAACATCCCCGAATTCACAAAAGGCCCCATCACCATCCGGCCTCAAGAATTGACAAGAACCGCATGGGCCCGAGAAATCGTCAAAGCGAAGCTTGACCCGAAGGTCAGCGCCAGGACAGACGGGCAGGCTGACGTATCACCCTACGGATCCCTTCACGGCAATTAGACGCGCGAAGGCCGCCGGACACGGTCGTTGGCCATCGTCCCTCAGGCCTGCTTTCTGGCCGCTCGACGGCGGTCGCCCTCCTTGAACAGGCGTTTGCGAATGCGGATGGACTTAGGACAGATTTCGACCAGCTCGTCCTGCTGAATATACTCCAGGCACACTTCCAGGCTCATGATGCGCGGCGGGCGCACCCGCGCCGCGTCGTCTTTGCTGGATGCCCGGACGTTCGTCAGTTGCTTGGCCTTGATCGCGTTGACAGGGATATCGTTCTCCTTGCAATGTTCTCCGACCACCTGGCCCTCATAGACCTCGTCGCCGGGCCGCACGAAGAACACACCGCGGTCGTACAGGGCGTCGAGGGCGTAGGCGGTGACGATACCCATATCGGTGGCGACCATTACACCGGCCTGACGCTGCGGGATCGAACCGCGCATCGGCTCATATCGCTCGAACGTATGATGCATCACCGCCCGGCCTTGGGTGGCAGTCAGAATACGCGCGTTGAGACCGAAAAGACCCCGCGAGGGAATCATGAACTCCATGTGAACGTAGTCGTTGGTGCCGCTCTTCGTGTCCATCTTGAGCATCTCACTGCGCCGATTGCCGATCAGGCTCATCACGGCGCTTTGGCAGTCGGCGGGACAGTCGATCACCAGCCGCTCGATGGGTTCTTGCCGGAACCCCTTCACGATCTTGATGATAACCTCCGGCTTACCCACACAGACTTCGTACGCTTCGCGCCGCATATTCTCCAAGAGAATGCCCAAGTGCATCAGCCCGCGCCCCGAGACCGTGAATTCGTCGGCGCTCTGCCCGGGCGCCACGCGCAACGCCACATTCGTTTGAAGCTCCTTCTGCAGACGGTCGCGGAGGTGCAGAGAGGTGACGTACTTGCCATCCCGGCCCGCGAACGGACCGTTGTTGACGTGGAAGCTCATACTCATCGTCGGCTCGTCAATGGCCACGATCGGCAGCGCGCTCGGCTCATCCGGGCAGGCAATCGTGTCGCCGATATCGACGGGGTCCAGTCCCGCCACCGCACAGATATCGCCCGCCTGGACCTCGGTCGCTCTCTTCTTGCTCAGGCCTTCGAACTCGTACAACTGCACCACCTTCTGCTGGGTGTGGAGCCCATGCTTGTCGATCACCGCCACCGGCTGGGCCTGTGTCAGCCGGCCCGCGAAGACCTTGCCGATGGCGACGCGCCCGACGTAGTCGGAATATTCCAGCGTCGTGACCAGCATCTGCAGCGGCTTGTCCGGGTCGACTTTCGGGGCCGGGACGTGCCGGATGATGGCGTCGTAAACCGGCTTCAGGTTGTCGTTGGGCTTGGCCAGATCGGCCGTGGCCCAGCCTTCCTTGGCCGAGGCGAAAAGCACGGGGAAATCCAGCGCGTTGTCGTTGGCTTCCAGATCGACAAACAGATCGAACACCTCATTGACCACGTCCTCGGGCCGCCCGTCGGCGCGATCCACCTTGTTCACAACGAGAATCGGTTTGAGCCCATGCTGCAACGCCTTGCTCAGCACGAACCGCGTCTGCGGCATCGGCCCGTCGAAGGCATCGACCACCAGCAGTACGCCGTCGGTCATCTTCAGCACGCGCTCGACCTCGCCGCCGAAATCGGCGTGCCCGGGCGTATCCACGATGTTGATCTTGTACGCGAGACCATCGGCGTCCAGATACTGAACGGCGCAGTTCTTGCTCAGAATCGTGATCCCCCGCTCGCGCTCCAGCGGATTCGAGTCCATGATCAGGCCGTGCTGGCCGCCGGCCAACCGGTCCAGATCTTCGTTCCGGAACATCCCGGACTGATACAAAAGCTGATCCAGCAACGTCGTCTTGCCATGATCGACGTGGGCAATAATCGCCACATTACGTACCATCTGTGCGTACATACGCCGCTGGTCCTTTGATCCAATGCCCCTTGAGGTTCTTCACACGTCCTGGCCCCACCACGGAGCCAAGCCCACCCTCCGAGAGATGAATTCTGTAGTATACCCGACCGCCTGCCCACAAGCAATGCCCCACCACCGGATTTTCCCGCCCGGGTGTTTGTAGTCGGCCCGTAAGGGCCTGTAGAACGCTTGGCATGGGCACCGCCCGCGATTGCCATCAGCGTCTTACGACGCCACGGCAAACGAGTTCATGTAGCCCAGCCGCCCCCGGCTGGGAATGAGAAGGAGGCCTCAGCACCGGCAGAGGCGGCAAGCGATTCACCGCCGAGGGCGACGGTGCCACATGAGAACATCGCCCCCGAAACGGCCCGCCGCACGAGATACGAGCGACGAGCGACGAGCGACGGGATTTCCCGGGTCAACGACCCGCGAAGTCCTCCGGGAAGTTGAGGTAGGCGTACTCGCCGTGGAGTTCGTAGGCCTTGCGGTCGCGGGCCTTGGCGGCCTCGACTTCAGTGTCATAACTTCCGAGGGTGTATTTCTTTCCCCGCCACACGATCTGTGCCCCCCATTTCTTCTTCTGACGGTACACCCCTACGAATCGGGAGGCCCCGCCGCGAGGCCCCATATTCGCCATGTTCTGCCGCCGGGTGCACACTCGCAGGTTGCAGCGCCGGTTGTTCAGGCCGTTGCCGTCAATGTGGTCCACGACGCAGCCCTTGCGCGCCCGCATCATCAGGCGGTGCATGTACACCACCCGCCCCTTCTCCACAGAGATGGCATAGACCTTCCGACCACGGCGCTGCGCGTGCCACTTGTACTCGCTCAGCCATTCATAGTCCTCGGTATCGACGATGGCGAAGAGGCCGTGTCCCAGCGGAGTACGCCGGACGCTCGGGTCTGACTCGTCGAACATCGGCGCCGCCGGCGCCTTTTTCCGCTTCGCACAGGGCGTCTGCCAGAACTTCATCTTGAAGTTGCGGCACGTCTCGGTCGGCAGGACCTCGCGTAGCGCGCCGCCGCTGTCCGGGTGGTTCGTACACAGCAGCAGCCGCGTCGTGCCCTCCCACTTGTCCCGCAACTGCCGCGACTTCGGCAGGGCGCAGGAGTACGCGCACAACTGGCATCGCCCCGCGAACAGAATCGCAAAGACCGATTTCCAACGCTTCCCCCGATACTGCTCCGGCCAAACCGGACTGTCCGGCGGCGGCACCCGCGCGACCCTTCTCCTTTTGCCTTGACCCTTTTGCCTTTTACCTTGCCCCTCTTGCCTTTTGCCTTGCCCCTTTTGCCTTCTACCTTGATCCTTTTGCCTTTCCCCCTGCTTCTTCATGTCTCTGCCTTTCCACCGAAAATCCGAAGCAGCCCTGCCTTCGCAGGGCCAAGCTTGTCCCCGCGCAGGCGGGGAAAATCCGAAACAAATCCGAAGCACGAAGCCCTAAAGTCAAAACCCGGCCGATCCGCGCGTAGGGGCGAATAATCATTCGCCCTCCCTCCTGGCATTTTCGGATTTCGCATTGGCATCACGTATCGCTTTGCGCCGTATCGCCAATATGGTACTTTGACCATATTGCCGCGTCAATAGAAAGGTCAACAACACGCTCATGTTTTGTCTTTCATAAACACTGGACTCGCCAGGACTAACGAAAACCCGCCAGAAAATGTAGCCCAGCCGCCCCCGGCTGTGGACTCCAGCCCGTAGGGTAGGTTCTCAACCCACGCTGTGCGTTTGTCATTTCGAGCGGAGCCCCGCAGAGTCGAGAAATCTGGCCAGGCACCCGCCATCGCCCTGCCCCCCGGCCGGAGCCCTTCGAGCGACGAGCCACAAGCCACGAGCGACGAGCCTGCGGCCCGCTTTTCCCCTCACATTTATATTGTCGTGGATTTGCACAAGGCCCGGTCGTATGGCTATAATAGGGGCAAAACAGCAAAGGACCTTGCAGATGACGGCAATGGACTTGGGCGTATCACAGGAGCAGATCGAGCAGTTCTGCGGTCGGTGGAAGATCGGTCGCCTGGCCGTCTTCGGTTCGGCAGCCCAGGGCAAGCAGCGCTGCGATAGCGACATCGACTTATTGGTGACGTTCGCCCCCGACGCCGACTGGACCATGTTTGACCATTTCGCGATGGAGGACGAACTCTGCAAGTTGTTCGGCCGCGAGGTCGATCTGGTCAATGTACGGGCCCTGGAAGAGAATCCCAACCCCGCCTACCGGCGCGGGATCATCGGCTCTGCGAGGCAGATCTATGCAGCGTGACGAAAGCCTCCTGCAAGACATGCTCCGTGCGGCCGAACAGATTGAGCAATTCAAGGGCCGGATGGATTTCGAGCAGTTCCGGACGGACCCCAAGACGCAGTCTGCGGTCATCCATCAGTTCCTCCGATCGCCAAGCGGCTCAGTGACGATTTCAAGAAGGCCCATGTCTCCATCCGCTGGTCAGCGATGGCGCGAATGCGGGACAAGCTGATCCACCACTATCGGGGAGTCGATCTCCGCGAGATATTCAAAGCCGCCGACACCGAAATCCCCAAGCTAGCAGAATTCCTTCGCCTGCAACTATCGGAAGGCGAGTAGATCCCCAGCCCAAGCCCTCCGAGCCACAAGCGACGAGATACGAGCAACGCCCCCCGTCCCCCCCCTTCACGGGAATAGCGGCGGCCAAGGCCGCTTTTTCCTTTACATTTCTGTCGCCGTGGCTCTATAATGAGGACGTGCACTCTGGACGTAGGGGCTCTGAGAGACGCAGATGAACCCTCAGTCCAGCAATGGGAAGTGTTGGGAGAAAATGTGAAATGGGCAGTTGTGACCGCGTATTGCGACTGTACCGTAGCGAGGTGAGGCCGCAAACCAAAAACGACGGGAGAAATAAGTATGCTGAGACTATGAAGCAAGCCTCCTTTCAGATCGTCGGCCATTGAGGATAATG
>CAYNQP010000192.1:0-6996 GCA_964399325.1 uncultured Pirellulales bacterium | reverse complement strand
TGGACAACTCCCCAACACATTAGCATGGGATAATCAAGATACAAGGGCAAGCTCTGAACACAGTGAAGGATCTGGGCTGCGAGCGCGAAGAGCCTCTTATGCGATGGCCAGATCCTTCGCGGTGCTCAGGATGACAAAGTCACTTCCGTGCGAGGATTTTTCCTAATCCGTATTACAGGCGGTGTTTCGATCGCGGGCGGGATGCCCGCGACACGAAAAAGGGGCACTGGTTGCCGGCACCAGCGCCCCTTGCGCTATTATTAGCCGCTGTCCGCCTCGGGCGTGGGCCCGGTGAGGACATGGAGCGGGTTCACTTCTTGACGTCGTCCGTCGCTTGCGACAGGTCTTTGGCCTCGGCGTCCTCCGTCGGCCAGGGGCCGTCAATGTAAATCACGCCGGGCGTTTCGCTCGCGTCAACCTCCGGCTCGGTGAGCAGCATGAACGACATGTCCTCGCTGACGCCGGTCTGGTCGTAGAGTTCGGCCCATTCCCATACCGGTGTCGCGTCGCTGGTTCTCAGCGTGCCGGCTACGGCGTCGCTATTCCTGCCGGCGCCGATCAGTGTCAGGATGTCCTCGTCGCTGAGCGTGACGCCATAGACCCGCACGTCGTCCAGCAGCCCGTTGAAGAACTCGTCGTCCTGGGAGCCGCGCACGCCGATAGTCAGCGTTGCCTGGACCGGGGTGACGAAGCCCGCGGTGTTGGTGGCGGAGGCATCCAGCACGCCGTCGATGTACAGGTTCATCCGATGCGTGTCACCGTCATAGGTGGCCGTGAGCAGATGCCACGTGTTTGCTTTCAGGCTGCGCGTCGAATGCCAGGTGTTCTGGCCGACGCGGAAGTGGGACCGGCCGCTGAGGTCGATCCAGAGCCCGAAGCGGTTGCCGTAAGGACTGTTGCGGTCATACTCCATAATCGTCTGCCAGCGTCCTCCCACCTCTCGGGCCTTGACCCAGGTCGAGATGGAGAAGGAGCCGGGCGCGAAATCGAGTCCGCTGGGCTTGGTGACCTTGACATAGTCACTGCGTCCGCTCAGGTCGATGGCCCCGCCGATGGCGCCGCCGTCCGGCCGCCAGATGGGACGTCCTGCGAGGGTGCCGTCGTTGCCGTTGCCGGCGCTGTCGGCGGCGACGAGGCCGTCCGATTCATCCAGCTTCCAATGGGCCAGCAGATTGCGGCCGGAAAGGTCCCACGGCTCGGACGGATGGTTCGTCCAGCCCCAGGAGTACGGCATGGTTCCAGGGTCTTCATACACGGCTACGACGCTGAGCCAGTAGACATCACGCTCGCCCTTCTGGATGAACCGATCTTTCTCGGGCAGGCGAACCGTGTAGCGATAGACCGGCTCGAAACCTCTTATCGTGGTGTCATGTCCTTCCGGGTGCTTGTCGAAGCCGACCATGACCTCGTCGAAATCCTGTGCTTTGTATTCCCATACCTTCTCCGCAGGATAGCTGTAGGTCGCCGAATCGCTCGGAGTTGGATCAGGCGCGTCCGACCAGATAGACAGCAGGAAGTAGTCGGGCTTTCGCGGCGGCTCCATTTGCTGGCATTCACAGGGCTGATAGCCATAACTGAGATAGGAGCCCCACCAGACGATGCCGGCAACCGGCGCGGCGCTGCTGCATTCCCAATCGTCGGCGACGAGCCGGCGATAGGACAGGCCGGTGGCGGCGCCCTGCGTTTCGATGGCGAACGCCAGATCGACCGATCGGGGCGAAAGCGAGTGTCCCTTGGGGTATCGCACCTCCTGCCACGAGCCGCTGTAGGGCTCCTGGCCCCGGGCCGAGACGGCGTCGTCGTTCCAGTGATTGAGCGAACTCTTCCATCCGAACCGCGTGGCCACGCTGCCCGGCGAATGGATCAGCGAGGCCTGAGCGCACAGCCAGTAGATTCTCGGTCGGCTCGGAGAGCCGGTTTGCTGGAAGGCGTCCTTCGGATCGATGTCGAAGGTGTACTTATAGGCCATGAGGTGGTTCTCAGGCTCGAAGGTCTCGTTCCCCGGGCTGTAGTAGCTCTGGGTCCGCGCCTCCTGGCTTTGTGCCTTGAACGTGCCGGACCGGAATTCCTTGCGCCACAGGACCGCCCCGGGCCTGCTGTAGCCCGTGGAATTGCTGCCGGCCGGGATATCCTCGCGAATGCTGAGCGTGAACGTGACGTTCTCATCGCTGCCGCCCGAGAGAATGTCGTGATACCACGAACCCCAGAGCGTAATGCCGGTGATCGGTCCGGTGGTCGTGCATTCGAAATCGTCCCCCGAGAGCTGAGCCGCCCAGGTTGTGGGGATATCCTTGGTTATGTCCACATCCATGCCGGTGGTCGTGAGATCCGGGTTCTGTAGCCATTTGGCCGTATCGGCGGCGCCCAGGATCGCAAGCGATTCCTCGTCTTCATAGTGCGGCCACTGACGGATTCCCGTGAAGGGCTGCTCCCACTTGATGTAGTCGGGGTCGGTATCCAGTTCGAAGGCCATGTCATACGTGTCAAGCCGCTCGCACACGAGCGAGTTCGTAATAGGCTGCACGGTTGTCGAGTTCGCCACGATCCCCGCGCGCAGGTCATCGCGTCGGAGTTCGAACTTCACGGCCGCGTCCATCCATGGTTGCGGGCGGGTCTTCCAGCCCCAGGTGTAGCCCGGCCCCGGAGACCCGGTATAGACGGCCGTGATACTCACCCAGAAGATCGGATCGTCCGCGTCCGATGCGAGGTAGCTGCGTGGTTGGAAGTACTCGTGCGAATCGAGTTTCAGAAGGTACTGGAAGCAGGTATCGGGACGTTGACCGGGGAACGCATCCGTGCCGACGCGTTGCTCCGCGACTCTATCGGCGCCGGCGTTGACCAGCCACAGCAGGTTGCCGGGCCGGCTGTACGGATGGCGTTCATCCGCGGGGATGTTGCTCCAGAATCCGATGCGCCATGATTGCGGCCGGAGGCTGGGGGCCTCGACGCCGCTCCAGTCTGCGTAGGACCCCCACCAGTGCAGGGATGCCACGGGCATGCTGCCCGAACAACGGAAGTCGTCGGCCACCATCTTCCACGTACTCTGGCTCGCCTGTAGGGGTTTGCTGGTATACGAAGGCTGACCCCATCCGCAGTAGACAGGCACGTTCGAGCCCGGCGCCTGCTCGATGGGCGGCTGTGACCATGTCAGGTTTTCGACCACCGGTTTGCTCGGACCGACGGCCCCCTCGATACGCACCATATAGTCTTCTACTTCGCCGTTCGGAGCCGGACCGGTATAGTCCAAACCTCGCATCGTGCTGAAACGCCAGCGGGAGAACGTCGGACCGGACACGGCATCGGCGGGCACGACAAAGGCCAGGGTGTTGAGCCCCGGTGTGAGGGATTCATCGGCAAAGAGGCGCTCGCCGACGTCATCCCAGTCACCGTCGCTGTTGAAATCCAGCCAGGCGTTGAGTGCTCCCGCGACGGAGGCGGTTACCTCCACCGTGGCGGCTTCGCCCGGCGTCAAGGTGGATGCGAAGGCGACGCCGTCCTCATCGTCGTTTCCATCGTTGTCGTCACCGGTGGCCGTCGCGTCAGGCTGTCCGTTGATATCGGCATCCACGCCGTTGCCCAGGTACACCCTCGCGGCAATCGTATGTCGAGCTCCGTCAGAGATCATCAGGGTCGGGTAGGTGGCGTCCGGCGCATCGCCGAAATCCGTATCGGCCGTGGGCTGCCCGGTAATGACGAGGGACAGATCGAGCGCCTTGCCTTCGTACTCGTGGCCGTTGGCGTAAGCCATGGGCAGCCATCCGAGTTCCGGATGACGCCAGACGGCACTGTCATTCCACTGCAGGATGCTCTGCGTGCTCTTCCATCCGAAGATGTAGCCGGTGTCGTCGTCCTCCCTCGGTATCTCCTTGATCTCGATCCAGTAGATCGCGTCCTGTCGTTGAATGAAGAGTTCTTCCTCATCCCCCAGGCAAATATTGTACTGATAGGACCGCCTGTGGTTTTCGGGCTCAAAGAACTTGCTGGCCGGATCGAACCAGCCTTGGTTGTAGATGCCGGTTGTCTGATGGACGTCGTAGGTGAACGGCATGATGTCCCTGCTCCAGAGCAACTGACCGGGCCGACCCCACGGGACCATGCTGTCGGCCGGCTGATCGGAGTAGATGTTCACCTTGAACGCCAGGCTGTCGACACCCAGGCTGGGCCGCACGTCGTCTACGAAGCCGCCCCAGAAGTGGATGTCTGTGATCGGACCGCTTTCGGTGCATTGGAAGTCTTCTGCCAGGCTTTTCTCGAACATGTCCACCGCTAAGCCGGTGGCGCGCAAGTCGCCCAACTGCGGCCAGTGCATCTTGTTGGGGTCGCCCACTTCCCATTCACAGAAGAACGGGGCCGGTCGAATGAGCAGGAGATAGTCTTCCGTTTCCCCGTCGGTGAAGACGCCGTCGCCGTTCCAGCCTTCGGATATGCGGCGTTCACTGATGGTGAACCGGGCCCATACGTAGCCTTCGAAGGGTCCCAGCTTGAGGCTGGGAGGACTGAGTTCGGAAAGCGGACCGTTGTAGCCGCTCGGCACGGGGAAGTTGACCAGCACGTGCTCGGGCACGGCGCCATCGGGACAGAGCGCCGAGCCTTGCCACTTGCCGTCCTGGTTCCAGTCCATCAGCACGTTCACGTAGGCCTCACGCCCATCGGTCCTTCGGTTGTGAACCTCGATGTCCAGATTGACGCGCCAGGCATAGGACTGACAGGCGGCGCCGATGGCCTCGAGTCCGAGGTAGGCCAATGGGTAGACGTCTTCCGAGCCGACCGGGCCCTTGATCGTGTAGGCGCGAGCCTTCATCAGGCCGGCGTCGCCGTCGTTGGTCGTCTCATCCTGATTGTAGGAATCGGGATTGAAGGCGGGGCATTTGCCGGCATTGCCGTCGCGTTCGAGGTCCACCTTCGGTCCGAAGTAGAGCCCTTGACTGTTGTGCTCGATCCAGGAGGCCGGGCCGACGCCGATGCACGTCGGGAACTGCCCTATGATTCCGAATGACGGATAGGCCAGAGCCCCTTCGGGGGCATCGCCAAAGTCTCTGTCTCCGGAGGGCGGCGCCGTGCCGTCTTTCGAGACACACTCGTGCCGAATCCGGCCCTCGACGCGTACGTTCACGCCGCGAATGTCGATCGAGATCCATCCGGGGCAATAGCTGGCGATCTCGTATTTGGTGTCAATTATGGACAGCGACCGGCGAACCTCTGTGCGCGGAACGATGACGTGTCGCTGAATGAGCTGATTCTCGTGGGTAAGGCTTCGCAGGTCTGCGGGAAGAGGAGGGGCGTCTACATCAGAGGGCCACTCGGCGGTCGTCCAGTTCACGGCGACCTCGACGGAACCGGGCGAGCCCGATGTTGGGTCGAGCGCCGTGATGGTCAAATCCACCTCGATCACTTTTCTCATGTCGGGGTCGTACACGCCGTTGTAGAACCACTGATTCCACCAGTCCGTTTGAGGGTAGTAGTACCACAGTCCCTTGCCGAATCCGGTACCGTCTGCGGCGATAACCTGCCCCGCGGCGTCGATGTCTGCCATGAACTGATCTTCCACTGCCAGGGCCGAGCCCGATCCCATGAAGAGGATCAAGATCGCCACAATCATCCGTTGCCTGGTACACAAATTCTTCCGCCCGTTCATGACATAACCTCCCAAAATGAGTCCACACAACACCGGCGCAACACTCGCAAGCGAGTGGTTCGACTGCCTGTTTGAGGCAGAGCTGTTATTGTATAGTTCCAGTATGCAATCGACCCGTAACGCTTTTTCCTCAAGCCGAAAGTCGAGAAACAGGGCGAAAAGCGCCTGCGCTGCCTTTTGAAAGGCCCTCAGGACAGGTCAGAGGGCCTTTCAGGCGTGCGGGGAGAATCAGCGGAAATATTATCGGGCCGGCAAATACCGCGCCGCCTGCACGGGATGCGAGCCGCGTTTGGGTGGTTCCAAGCCGGCCGGCGACTCCCCCAGCCGAACTTACCGCTTCTTGTCGGGCGTTTCGGTCGCCCTGACGGTGGCCTCGAACACTTCGGCCTTGCCCTCGGCGTCCGGATCGTCCACGGCAGGACTCGCCTCGTACGGCCACGGGTACGTCGTCAGTTGAAACGCCATATCCCACGGGAGCTTCGTGTCGTCCTGGACGAGCGTGCCCAGAAGCCACTGCGTCCCCAGCATGGGAGGCCACGGCGCCAAATCGACGGGGCTAATCTCCTGAATCACCGTGGCCGCCGCACTGAAATGGTGGACGCGGGACAGCCAGCCCCACGGGTGCTCCGGCTGCGAATCCTTCAGGTCGTAAATCGCCGCGATGCTCACCCAGTAGAACGTGGACTCAGGGCTCCCGTTCGCCGCGCTGGTCGTCGGGAGAAACCATTGATCCTGCGACAAGCTGTGTGAGAACTGAAAGCACGTATCTCCCTCACTGCCGCCCTCGACATCCTGTTGAGCGCCTGCCACGGCCCACGTCCAGTTCGTACAGTAGCTCTCCCAGACCAGCGTGCCCGGATGATTGAACGTGCTGGAATTGCCCGGCTGCGGATCGGGGACATCCGACCAGATCCCGATGTGGAACGCCAGCGGCAGCTCCGCCGGCAGGCGGGACGGGGTCCATCCGTCGAACGAACCCCACCAGTGAATACCCGTGATGGGCCGGTTGTCTTCGAACTGGCAGTCATCAGCCACGATTTCATGGCGGTCAAAAGCGGACGGAACGGTGAATCCATTAAAGCGATAGGGGTCCGCCTCATCGACGATCGACGGAAGCTGGCTCCACTGTGCGGCGGTCAAGCCCGACGTCGGTTGAGGGGCAAAGTCGCTGACGATTGTCACGCGGTAGTCCTCCACCTCGCCATCGGAGGCCAAGCCGTCATAGCTGAGCAGTCCGCGCGTGTTGAAACGGAACCGGGCGAAAGTCACGCCCGTGGCCGCACCGACCGGCACCTCGAACACCAGTTCGTTGAGGCCGGAGGTTAGGAGTTCGTCGCCGAAAATCTCCTCGCCGGAACCCT
>CAYNQP010000191.1:0-7023 GCA_964399325.1 uncultured Pirellulales bacterium | reverse complement strand
TAGACCACGGCACGAAGCGTACGGGGTTGGCTATTTGCGACGCCGAAGAGAAGATTGCGTCACCGCTATGCGTGTTGCGCAGCCAGAAAGGCCTGAATCTGCAGATTGCCCAGATTGTCGAAGCCGAGGGCGTCGCGGCTATTGTCGTCGGTTTCCCGGTGAATATGGACGATTCGGAGGGCCCTCAAGCCAGGATCGTCAAAGCGTTCGTCGAGAAGCTCGGTACCCATGTGAACATTCCTGTCCACCTGCAGGATGAACGCTTGAGCAGCTTCGGAGCCGAGGAAAAGCTCAAGGCAAGCGGGCTATCCAGAGGCAAGAAACGGAATCTTCTGGACGCAATAGCCGCCGCGGAGATTCTACAAGCCTTTCTGGAACGAAACAGGCGGCGGTAGGGCTCATCGCCTCTGGTTCCGGCAAGGGCGGACGGCCCATGAGACCGACCGAAACGAGGTCTGGGCCAGAATTTTGCCCGCATTGGTGGGAAAACGCTTGCCAAGATCGGCGCAAGTCGTTTAGATTACAGGATTCATAACTTGCTTGTATGAGAGTGCCTCGGAATGAGGCCAAACAGGAAGGATTTTTGAAGAGCATGTTAACCAAAGAACTGAAGACCCATATTGTCGGCGATTATGAGACGCACGAGGGAGACACGGGATCGCCTGAGGTACAGGTCGCGCTCCTGACGAGACGCATCAACGACCTGACGGGACACCTCAAAGAACACCGGAAAGATCACTCCTCCCGTCGGGGCCTGCTCAAAATGGTCGGTACCCGCTCGGCGCTGCTCAAGTACGTTCGTGGCAAGGACGTCAAGCGCTACCAGACAATCATATCCCGCCTCGGGCTGCGAAAATAACGTTACTCTGTGTATCACTGCGGCAAACCGAGGTGGCTCACTCTGAGTGAGCACAACATGCTTGTACGGAAGGAAGGATGCCTTCTCGGTAGCGCACATACGCACAAACTAGTGAGGTAGTTATGTCAGATGTTCATACTGTTTCCAGAGAAATCGGGGGTCGGACCCTTACCATCGAAACGGGCAAGGTGGCCAGACAGGCACACGGGGCCGTTGTCGTACGGTACGGCGAAACGGTCGTTCTCGTCGCTGCGGTCACGGGCCCACCCAGATTCGAAGACATCGATTTTTTCCCCTTGAGCGTCGATTACCGTGAGAAGCACAGCGCTGCCGGCAAATTCCCGGGGGGGTTCATCAAGCGTGAAGGCAGACCTACGACCAAGGAAATCCTAACCTCGCGCCGAATCGACCGACCGATTCGGCCGCTCTTCCCGGACGGGTATTTCCAGGAAGTCCAGATTGCTGCCATTGTACTCAGTGCCGACCGCGAAAATGACCCTGATTTGCCCGCTATGATCGGCGCCAGTGCGGCCCTGTCTATCAGCAAGATCCCTTTCATGGGGCCTCTGGGGGCCTGCCGCCTCGGCCGAGTCAATGGGGAGTTTGTCATCAACCCGACGCATCAGCAAGCCGCGGAGACCGATATCAATGTCCTCGTCGGCGGCCGCAAAGAAGCGATCAACATGCTGGAAGTCGGGGCCAGAGAGCTGCCGGAGGATGTGGTTGCCCAGGCTATTGCCACCGCTCACGAAACCTGCAAAGAGATCATTGAGATGATCGAAGAGCTCCAGCAGAAGGCTGGCGTGGAGAAAGAAGCCCCGATAGCCGCTCTCGACGAGGAGCTCTACAGCAAGGTCCGTGACGAAATATCCGACAAGCTGCGCGAACTCAAGAACGTATCCGGCAAGCAGGAACGCAACAACGGTGTCAATGCGTTCTTCGACGAAGTGCGAGCCAAGTATTGCGCTCCCGAGGATGAGGCGGTTGTTCCCGCCAATCCGGCCATGTTTAAGCGCATCCTGGGAAAGATCGAATGCGAAGTGGTCCGCAAGATGATTCTGGAGGGCAAGCGACCTGACGGCCGTGGATACAACGACGTCCGCCCGATCTCGTGCGAGGTCGGACTGCTGCCCAGAACACACGGGTCAGCACTGTTTACGCGCGGAGAGACTCAGGCCCTGGTCAGCGTGACCCTTGGCACGATACGGGACGCCCAGATCATCGATGGGTTGCTGGATGAATACTCTCAGAATTTCACCTATCACTATAATTTCCCGCCTTTCTCGGTGGGGGAAGTCAGGGCGATGCGCGGGCCCGGCCGCCGGGAAATCGGCCACGGGGCACTGGCGGAATGCGGCCTGGAATGGGTGCGGCCGCCGGTGGGAACCTTCGCTTATACGATCCGGCTCGTGTCGGACATCACCGAGTCGAACGGATCCAGTTCAATGGCCTCCGTCTGCGGCGGCTCATTGGCGCTGATGGACGCCGGTGTGCCCATCAATCGTGCCGTGGCGGGCATCTCCATCGGCTTGATCAGCGACGAGAATGGCCGACACGAAATCCTCACGGATATCCTCGGTGAAGAGGACCACTTTGGAGACATGGATTTCAAGGTGGCCGGCACAACGGAAGGTATCACGGCCATCCAGCTCGACATCAAAGCCG
The DNA here is from genome assembly GCA_964399325.1 of uncultured Pirellulales bacterium. Classification (GTDB taxonomy): domain Bacteria; phylum Planctomycetota; class Phycisphaerae; order Sedimentisphaerales; family Anaerobacaceae; genus JAFGLV01. The sequence goes on along the minus strand of CAYNQP010000191.1, from coordinate 4,499 downwards.
AAGGCCTTCCTCACGAGATTATGGTGGCGGCTCTCAGCAGGGCCCGCGAAGCTCGGCTGCAAATCCTCGACACGATGAACAAGGCCATCAGCGAGCCGCGGCCCGAGTTGAGCCAGCATGCTCCCAAGCTGATCTCGATTGAGATCGACCCCGAATTCATCGGCAAGGTCATCGGTCCCGGCGGAAAGATGATAAAGGGTCTCCAGGAGCAGACAGATACGACCATCGAGATCGAAGAGGACGGCACGATCTATATCAGTTGCGTCGGCGGCGACGGACATCTGAAGGCCAAGGCCATGATCGAAGCTATGACCCAGCCGCCCGAAGTCGGCCGGCTCTACAAGGACGCCAAGATTGTCTCCGTCAAGGACTTCGGCGTCTTCGTCGAGATCGTACCGGGCGTGGAAGGCCTTTGCCATATCAGCGAGCTCAGTTCCGGCTACGTCAAGCACGTCGAAGACGTGTGCAAACTCGGGGACATCATCCCGGTGAAACTGATTTCTATCGATGAGCAGGGCCGTCTGAAACTCTCCCGTCGCGCAGCGCAGGCGGAACTTGGCATTGAGGAAGAGAAGAGGCCGGGGCCGGCGGGGAAGGCATAGAGGGGCGTCCGTACGGGATACTGTCAGATCTGGCATGGGTCGTCTAACGCTGTAGATCGCGGGCCTCAATGAGGGAGACCGACGTTGAGGCCTTGGGTCTGAGGCCGTGTGCCTTCTTGGTGTCGGCATCAATCAAGCGGAGTGACAGACGCGTGAAACCGTTTGTGAGCGGAGTCATTCTAACTCTCCTGTTCGTTGTGCCTGTCGCCGCATTGGCATTCCGCAGGATGAGCCGTCGGGCGAAGGGCCGTCTGGCTCAGAGTCACGATACCGATGAAGAGTTGACCAAGCTAACCGGTGAGCTTGCCCACGAGATCAAGAACCCGCTCTCGACGATCAAGGTCACTCTGAAGCTGACAAGGGAAGCCCTGGAGGGTATCGATCTGGCCGAGCCTGCTAAAACAGCCTCGGACAAAGCCCAGCACGGTCTGTCCAGTGCGTTGAGAAAGATCACGATCATCCAGAAGGAGACGGATCGCCTCGAACACATCGTGGACGGATTTCTCCGCTATGTCCGTAGGCCGGACCTGCAATTGGCCACGGTCGATCTGAATGAGTTGGTCGGCGACATGGTTGATTTCTACTGGCCCCAGGCATACAGCCATGCCCTGACACTACGCCGTAGTCTGGCTGCGAGGCCTCTGACTTGCCGGGTCGATCCCGCGGCGCTGAAGCAGGTCTTGTTGAACCTCTTCATCAATTCCCAGCAGGCCAGTGAGAACGGTGGGGAGTTGATGGTTCGGACTATGCAACGCGGCGACCGTGCTGTCCTGGAGGTCAGTGATACCGGCCGGGGCATCCCGCCGGACAAGATGGCCACGATCTTTCATCCCTATTGCTCCTCGCGTTCTGGGGGCACGGGCTTGGGCCTGGCAACGGCCAAGAAGATCGTCGAGGCACACAGCGGCACGATTTCAGTTCATAGTGAACAGGGCAAAGGAACCTCTTTCACGATAGAGTTTCCACTCGCAGGTTCTGACTCTACAGCGAGCGAGGTAACCGAATGACAGAACAGAGGCCGGTTGTGCTGGTTGTGGACGATGAGCGGGATCATGCGGACGGGATTGTGGAAGCGCTCGGCAAGCTGCCCGTGAAGGCGCTGGCCGTCTATACGGGGGAGGACGCCATTGCGATGTTGCGCAGCCGCCGCGTCGATGTGGTGGTCACGGATTTGAAGCTGGAGGGAGAGGCTGATGGCCTAGCGGTGCTCGGAGAGGCCCGGCATAACAGCCAGTTCACCGAGGTCATTTTGATGACGGCCTACGGAACCATCGACAACTGCAAGGAAGCCATCAGGCAGGGGGCCTTCGATTATCTTGTCAAACCGCTCGATATCGACCAGCTTCGCACTCTGGTTGGGCAGGCAAGCCGAAAGGCGGCCGCCGCCCACGCGCGATACACACAGGAGGAAAGGGACCAGGACGCCTTCGTATTCGAAGGTATCCAGGGCAGTAGCACCGTGATGCAGGGCATTGTTGAGATCGTTCGCAGGGTGGCTCCGACCAGCATCTCAGTCCTCATTGAGGGGGCATCCGGAACGGGCAAAGAGCTTCTGGCTCGGTCGATTCACGACAATTCGCTTCGACGGGGCAAATCGTTCCGACCCGTCAACTGTGCGGGCTTGACCGAAACCCTCCTGGAGAGTGAGCTGTTCGGGCACGTCAAGGGTGCCTTCACCGGGGCCAACACCGACCGGAAGGGGCTTTTCGAGATCGCCGATAAGGGGACCCTGTTTCTGGATGAGATCGGCGACATGCCCCTGACGATGCAGGCCAAGCTGCTCCGTGTCATTGAAGACGGCATGGTCGTCCCGGTTGGGTCCAACAAGGCCACGGTCGTGGACGTTCGGATCATCAGTGCGACCAATCACAGCCTGGCCAAGCTGATCGAGCAAAACAAATTTCGTGAGGATCTGTATTTTCGCATCAAAGGGGTCAACATCTCCTTGCCGCCCCTGCGTGAGCGATCGGAGGATGTCCCACTGCTGGCAGACCACTTCCTCAAGGAGGCTGCTGACGAGACCGGGTCCAAGGTTCGCGGCGTCACCGAAGCGGCCATGCAGATACTCTCCGGCCATGACTGGCCCGGCAATATCCGCCAGCTCAAGAACACGATCCGTACGATGGTCGTCATGTGCGATCGCGAGAAGCTCGACGTTCGCGATATTCCCCCTGACATTCTGCAGCGGCGACAACTGACGGGCACCAGCACGACACCGTCAAACCTGGCCGGCGTTTCTCTCAACGAGCTGGAGAAGAGGGCCATTGCAGACACGTTGGCCAGAACCGAAGGCAACCGCGAGCAAGCCGCCAAGATTCTTGGCATCGGCGAGCGCACTCTCTACCGAAAGATCAAAGAATACAACCTGTGACCGCGCCGCCGCGGGGAGTCTCAGCGATTCGCCAGCAGATCGGGCTGCATCCGCTGAAGCCAGGGGGGCAGTTGTTCACGTGCGACGCCGGCCCAAAGGCCGCTTCGGAGGGATCGAGAAGTGGCTTCCAACTGCTTGCACTTCTGGTAGCGACTGTGACGAAATCGCAGATCGGCGTATGCAAGGCCCTCGGCGAGCAGAGCGTCGTTGAGGAGTCCACCGTCCGGCAACTCGACGTAGGCCAGCAGCCTGCCATAGCTACCCCGCGTGCGTCCGGCCTCGTCGAGGTACACCGTCACTGACGTGCCAATCGCAGTCTGTCGGACAAACTGTGCGGCTTCCCCGGCGTAGTACATCGCCCCTTTCTCGTCGTTGCCCATCTCGGGGGCATCGATCCCCAGGAGCCTCACTTTCGTTGTCGGACGGCCTCCATCCGGAGTATCAATGTACAGCGTATCGCCGTCAACTACCCGCGTCACTGTGAATGTTCTGCCGTGGTAACGTGCCAAGTCCCGCGTGGCGGCCTGTTGGTGTGAGGCCACTCCCTCCGTCAGTGCGGACGAAAGCGAGTTGCGGTCGAGCCATACGAGAAGGACCATACCGACGAGGCCCGCGGCTGTAAGAACGGTCCGTAACCGCCTACTCATCGCGTGGGATTGTCTTCGGGTCTTGGCCACGGGTTCTGCCTGAAGATGAGGAATGACACGTCGGCCCTTGAATCCTATTTTTCTGGCGGTTTTTTTGTTTTGAGCAACGCGTGCCCCAGGGCCTGGATGGCCTGTTTGCGGTCCACTTCTTTGACACCGAACATGATGCTGATTTCAGACGAGCCCTGGTTGATCATCTCGATGTTGACGCCTGCATCGGCCAAGGCAGCACAGGCCTTGGCGGCCACGCCTATGGCATAGCGCATGCCTTCACCGACGATCATGATCAGGGACAAGCCATGCTCGACAGTTGCGTCCTCGATGCCGAGTTCGCTCTGAATACGGTTCAGAATATGCTGTTCCTTTTCTGCGGTAAACGGGGCACTTCGCAGAATGACGGACATGTTGTCGATTCCGGAAGGGGCATGCTCAAAGGACAACCGTTCCTCTTCGAGGATCTGCAGCAAACGGCGTCCAAAGCCGAGCTCCCGGTTCATCATGTACTTGCTCAGATAGATGGCGCTGAATCCATCGGCACTGGCGATACCGGTGATCTCACCGTAGTCGTACTTGCGTTCCGCCACGACCAAGGTTCCGGGAGCGGCGGGGCGATTGGTGTTCTTGATGCAGATCGGGACCTTGGCGCCGACCGCAGGGACGATAGCCTCATCATGGAAGACGCCGAAACCGGCGTAGGACAGTTCCCGCATTTCGCGGTAGGTCAACAGGCTGATGGCCGGCGGATTGGACACAATGCGTGGATCGAGGGCGAACACGGAATCCACGTCTGTGAAATTCTCATAGACATCGGCCTTGACCGCCGCGGCCAGAATAGCCCCTGTGATGTCCGAACCGCCGCGCGAAAACGTGGCCACCTGC
>CAYNQP010000190.1:0-7061 GCA_964399325.1 uncultured Pirellulales bacterium | reverse complement strand
CGACGAGGCTAATCGCTACGTCGAGCAGAAGCAGCCCTGGACGACGATCAAGAGTGACCCCGAGACTACGCGGGCGACCCTGACCGCCGTGCTAAATGCCGTCAAGGTCCTCGCGATCTATCTCAAGCCCATCCTCCCCACGTTCGCCGGCAAGGTGGAACGCTTCCTGAAAGTGGACCCCCTGAGTTTCGCCGACGTTGAGCACGTGTTGGAGAACCATGAAATAGGACCATTCGAGCGATTGTTCGAGCGAATTGATGAGGAACAGGTAAGGACTATGATTGAGGAAAGCAAGGACAACCAAGCCCCCCAACCGGTGGCGGCTGAGCCTGTCAAAGAGGCCGCCTCGCCTTTCAAGCCCGAGGTCACCATCGATGATTTCGCCAAGCTGGACCTGCGCATCGCCAAGGTCGTGACGGCCGAGCCCGTGGAAGGGGCGGACAAGCTCCTGCGGTTCGTCCTGGACGTGGGCGGGGTGCAGAGAACGGTTATGGCCGGTATTGCCAAGGCCTACCAGCCCGAGCAATTGGTGGGCCGACTGGTCGTCTTCTTCGCCAACCTCAAGCCCAGACAGATGCGGTTCGGCCTTTCCGAGGGGATGGTTCTGGCTTGCGGTTCCGGCGGCAAGGATGTCTTCCTGCTTTCGCCCGACGCCGGCGCACAGCCGGGGCAGGCGGTGTCGTAGGGGCGAACGATCATTTGCCCGTACATGGTCGTTATTTGATGCGCGCCACATGCCGGTGTGGGGAGGATAGCGAAGAGCACAGATGAAAAGTGATCTCGACGAAATTGCCAGAGCCGACGGGCGGTACAGTGCCGCCGCCTTCAGATTCGTGTACGAAGGTCTGGAGTACACCGTCAAGAACGTCGTGCAGGAACGTGGCCACGTCAGCGGCCAGACGTTGTGTGAGGGTCTGCGGCTGATGGCCCTCGAACAGTACGGCCGCCTCGCCTGGCTCGTGCTGCGCACCTGGCAGGTCAAGACCACGCGCGACTTCGGCGAAATCGTCTACACCCTCATCGACCACGAATGGATGAGCACCCAGCCGGCCGATACGATCGACGACTTCACCGGCGTCTACGATTTCCAAACCGTCTTCCGAGACCAATTCGCCTTCTGAGCGGACCTCACGCGCGCTTGAGTGTGCCTGAGCCCCCACGTTCACCTGGCACCTCCGACCTCCGTGATGTTCTTGACCGTGTCAGCACCCATCCGGCCCGCCGAATCGCCGATTTGACGCCTACAGGCTGGGGAGAAACACCTCCAGATATCTGAGATTGGCGTTGCTGTAACCGTTTCCCATCTGGTAGACTACAAGTCGGAAACCGAAGATTCTGTGCCATGTCATCTCCATCGGTTTCGCACGTTCCGCCCGCCGCAAGGGCCGGCGGTGGCCGTAAGCCAAAGTTGGGGGGTGCGAGGTCAGAACAATGACGGCAGCGAGAAATTCACGAGTTTTGCGGACACTCCCTTTGCTGATAGCGTTTTGTTTTGTCAGCATGCCTGCCCAGGCCCAATACAGCGGCATTGATGTTTCTCACAAGGTTGAATAAGGTGGCACTTGCGATACCGAAAGGCAAGAGAAGCAGAAAAACAATAAACCCAAATGAAGGAGCCATATTATGTCTACTAGACTAGCGAATCAAGGGTTATTGTATGTGTTTTTTATTCCATTACTGATTACCATACTATCGCCATCAACGAGCTTAAGCCAAGATAACTATGCACTGCAGTTTGATGGAGTGGATGACTACATACAGGTTCCCAATGACGAAAGCCTTGAAATGACCGAAATGATCACTATAGAAACCTGGATGAAGCATGGGAAGAATGATTTCTTCAACTGGGAAGGTTTTATATACAAAGGAGATGTCGACTGGAGTCTAAACTTCATTGACTCTCAGGGACACTTGAATTTTGAAATTAAACGAACCTATGGTGATTGGGCACAATGCACTGCGAGTACAATTCCAGACATGGGAGAATGGTATCACGTTGCTGCTACCTATGATGGCAATCAAATGAAGATATATGTAAATGGTATTCTTGAGAACACAACTGCTGTAACAGGAAATCTAACGACGAGTGGACTACCTTTATTTCTTGGTGTTTATCACGGAATTTGGGGATATGGAGAGCCAATATTTTATAATGGTGTCCTCGATGAAATAAGAATTTGGAATATCGTCAGATCTGAATCAGAGATATATGAAAATATGTACTCACTTATTCCTGACAACACACCTAGTCTGGTTGCATATTGGACTTTTGATGAGGGATCTGGTGATATTGTATATGACCGATCCCAATACCATAATGACGGGAAATTGTATGAAGGAGCACAATGGGTGAATTCAGATTTGGTCGAAGTCCAAGTAGGTGTCCATGCTCCCACAGGACTGCGGGCTGTCGTCGGAGGAGAATCGGTCTTCTTATGTTGGTCGGCTCCGCGTACAAGCGAAGGGCTTATAGGGTATCTTGTTTATCGAGACGGAGAAGTGATTAATGCCAGCTTTGTAGTGGATGCCGCCTATGTAGACGACAATCCTGGCGCCGGAATCCACAACTATACCGTAGCCTCTTTTTATAACGAGGGCAATGTGTATTTCGCACCAGAGATATTGGAGGTCTTTGTGTGTGCAGGAGGCACGGGCGAGCCTGGCGATCCCTTCCAAATTGCCACGGCCCAGCAATTAGCCGCCATAGGCTCACATCCAAGCTTGCTGGATAGGCATTATGCACTAATAAGCGACATTGACTTGGATCCGAACCTGCCGGGGCGGCAGATCTTTGATCGAGCCGTGATCGCGCCGGATACCAGTGACATGGATGAGGGTTTTCAGGGCTCAGCCTTCGCCGGCACGTTTGACGGGAACGGTCACACGCTCAGTAACCTGACAATTGAGGGCAACAGTTATCTTGGGCTTTTCGGTGCCTTAGGGCGTGAGGCTCAAGTTATAGACGTGAATGTTGTTAACGCTGATGTGACAGGGAATGGCTGGAACATAGGAGCGATTGCAGGGACCAATGGTGGCACAGTGCAAGAGTGTTACACCAGCGGGCTGGTCACGGGCTATTCGGATGTTGGTGGACTGGTGGGCTCCAATGACCATGGGCAGATTATAGACAGTCATTCCACGGCAGATGTGGTTGGTATTGAATATGTTGGGGGCATGGTCGGGTCCCATCTGGTCGGGGCTGTATATAGTTCAAACGCGACAGGCAGTGTCTTTGGCTGGCACTGGGTGGGCGGACTCGTTGGCTTCAATCAGGGTACAGTAAGCAAGTGTTCTGGTAGCGGTTTCGTCAGTGGTTCTTCATTTCTAGGAGGACTTGTTGGATACAATGACAGCTCAGGTGTCCTATCCAACTGTTATAGCGACGGCACTGTTCTGGGTGACGACACACTTGGCGGCCTTGTAGGTGGCAATGCTGGAACTGTTGGTTTCACCTACAGCGTAGGTAAGGTCATGGGTATGAGCGGAATGGGGGGCTTGGTAGGTAAAACCTACCCCCAAGCACAGGTGGTTGCCTCCTTTTGGGATATTGATGCCTCTGGACAACCTTCAAGCGATGGTGGTATGGGCTTGACCACGGCCGAATTACAGCAAGTCAATACCTATGTCGATGCCGGTTGGGATTTTGCGGGCGAAAGCGACAACGGCACTGAGAATTTCTGGTACATGACTAGGGATAGTTATGCGCGCTTCTTCTCTTTCCAAGGGACAGGCACACGCGACGATCCCTATCAGATAGACACGGTGTGGCATCTCCTGTCGCTGGGATCGGATCCAGACATGTTGGACAAGCACTTCAAACTCACCACACATATCGACCTTGATCCCAACCTGTTGGGCAGTCGGGTGTTTACGTGCGCTGTGATTGCGCCGGATGTGAACCTTGCCAATGACGATTATGATGGGATTCCTTTCTCTGGAACGTTTGACGGATGCGGCTATGAAATCCGCCATTTGCACATGGTCGGCTCCGGTCATCTTGGGCTGTTTGGGGCACTGAGCCGTGATGCCCATGTCAGCAACCTGCACCTGGTGATGGCTCACATTGAAGGGGCCGAGTTGAACTCGTAAGGCATCCTTGCGGCCAGGAATGAAGGCCATGTAACAGACTGTCACACCAGTGGTTCTATCATCGGTAGGTTCGGCGCCGGCGGTTTGATTGGATCAAACTCCGGAGAAGTGCGTTATTGCGACAGTTCTGCGGATGTTCATGGTCGTAGCGATGTCGGTGGGCTTGTCGGGAACCACCTGGGCAGCATCAGCGATTGTTACAGCACCGGGGCGGTCACTGGAGTGCTACGCAATGTCGGTGGTCTCGTAGGCACAAACAATGGCTCTGTGATGAAATCGTTCTGTAGTGGCGCGGTGGTCAATACAGGGGGGTATCAGGGGTCGGAAGGAGCAGGAGGACTGGTGGGTCGGAATTACGGCCGTGTGGACAAGAGTTACAGCACAGGTCAGGTAGAGGGTCCCTCCAATGTCGGCGGACTGGTAGGTATCAATACGCACGGGACAATAAGCGAATGTTACAGTATCGGTCTGGTGACCGGGGATGAACAGGTAGGCGGTCTCGTAGGGTACAATGATTGGAGTGTCATCCACTCCTTCTGGAATATTGAAACCTCCGGTCAGGGCAGCAGTGAGGGGGGCATAGGCCTGACCACTGCACAGATGCAGGATATTAACATCTATCTTTCTGCTGGTTGGGACTTCTTTGCCCGGGACATCAATGGTGATGAAGACATCTGGATCATGAATCTCTATCCAGTACACTACCCGGTCCGGATTCCGGGCCAAGGCACTCAGGCGGACCCCTATCTAATCTCGAACAACAATGCATTTGTGGCTTTGAGAAATATTGCGGCGTCTTCCTCCGATCATTACCGTCTGACAGAAGACATCGACCTGGCTGCGATCCCGTTTTCAGGGCCCCTTTTTCCTCGTTTCTCCGGCACATTTGAGGGAGGAGGCCATACCATACGCAATCTCGCCCTTAACGGATACCATAACCTGGGGCTGTTTGGCATTGTAGAACCGAACGCTAAGATTATGAACCTCGCCGTTGTGGAGGCTGATGTTCGGGGAACAGGTGGCCAAATCGGGATCCTGGCTGGTGTTAATGAGGGGCAGATCATCCATTGCTCCAGCACTGGTTCAGTGTCGGCGGGATCGGACAAACACATTGGTGGTCTGGTAGGAAGGAATTACGGAGACATAGCACAGTGCTTCAGCCACTGTGTCATTTCTGGTGAGGGCATGGCAGTCGGTGGTCTGGTAGGAAGAAACGATGGTACAATTTCTGACGGCTATTGTGATGGTATCATTGAAGGGATAAACAGGACTGGTGCGTTTGTTGGATATAACATCGCAAGTGTGACGAACAGCTACAGCACAGCCAGCGTGGTCAGAGACGAGGCCCCAACAACATGGGGTGGATTCGCAAGTGATAACGCAGGAGAAGTGCTCGACTGCTTTTGGGACGTTGAAGCCTCCGGACAATCAGGCAGTGACGGTGGAATCGGTAAGACTACAGCCGAGATGCAAACCGCCAGCACCTTTTTAGATGCCGGCTGGGACTTCATCGACGAGGTAGAGAACGGCACCGACGACATCTGGTGGATTCTCGAAGGCCATGGCTATCCGCGTCTGTGGTGGGAGCAGGTCGCCTGCGAAGAGTGAGATCGTCTTTTACCGCGTCGGGTGAAGCCAACGAGTTGTGTCACGTAGCGATTCGCTTTTCCAGGTCGCTGTGGAAAGTGCCTTCGAACGTGCCTTCTACGGGTCCGGTCATGAAGACCTCGCCGTCGGGCATGATCTCAATGAGCAACTGGCCGCCGGGCATGTGGACGGTGATGTCATTGTCTACGAACCCGAGTTTGTGAGCGGCGCAGGCGGCGGCGCAGGAGCTGCTGCCTGAGGCCAGTGTGTAGCCGGCCCCACGCTCCCATATCCGGATGTCGATATTGGCCGGGTCCAGGACCTTCACGATCTGCATGTTGATGCGGTTGGGGAACATCTTGTGGTTCTCGACGAACGGGCCCAGCACGCGGGCCCTTTGCTCATCGACCTGCTCCATCGGGATCACGCAGTGAGGATTGCCGATGGACAGGCATGTAACTTTCAACTCCACGCCGTTGAGATCGAGCGGTTCGTTGACGACCTCGCGCGGCGCGCCGGCGACCGGAATCTCGTTGCTGACGAACGTCACCTTGCCCATATCGATGCGAATCAGGCCGGCCGTGTCGTCTTTGACCTCCACGTGGACGATCCCGCCCAAGGTCTTGATCTTGAAGGTCTTGGACTGGACGTACTGCTTCTCGAAGAGATACTTGGCGAAAATGCGCAGCCCGTTGCCGCTCTTCTCGGCCTCGCTGCCGTCAGGGTTGAAGATCCGCACCGCCGGCGTGTCGCCCTCGAAGGCCGGGCCATACAAAATGCCATCGGACCCGACGCCGAAGTTCCGGTCGCAGATCAAGCGGATATTGGCTTCTGTCATCGCCACGTCTCGAACGTTCGGGTCGATGACCAGGTAGTCATTGCCCAGCCCGTGATACTTCTTGAAATGCACGCTCATTCTTCACCTGTCCCAACAAACCACGCCAATTCGATCCGGTACTTATACCCGATCCGTCTGAGCGATTCAATGGTGGCTTGCGCCAAGGCTCGATTCCTGCTTCGTTTCTGAAAAACCGACTTGGAGGAAAAATATGACTTTCTTCTCGTTTTGTTCTTGATTCCTATTGGGTTGGCCTGTGTCTTGTGCTATAATTCAGATGTGCGGCGACTTATATATAACGGCCGGGAGGAAGTCTCGCCGTGCTATTGGGAGACTCAATTAGTAGATTGACTGACTCTGACATTACGATTGTTGCGTAGCTTCAGCGGCTGTCCACAACCGAATTGGCAATTTCATCCGGAAAGCAGGCCTAAAGTATGCCTCAGATTGAGGCGTGCCCAGAGGTCTTTCTAAGGACGTGCCAGTGCCTGTTGTGAGAGGTGTGGGTAAACATGTCCCGCGTCATTACCAGGCACGGCGTCCCTCG
>CAYNQP010000189.1:0-7084 GCA_964399325.1 uncultured Pirellulales bacterium | reverse complement strand
GATAGAAACGTCCACTACTCCGTAGTCTCGCGCCTGAGTTTCAACACTCGCGAGCTTAGCCAAATCCACGATCAATTGGTCGCGACGGTCACGCAGGTTGTTGGCGTGCCCACCATTGATCTCGATCATCTGTGTCTTCCCGTTCAGTTCGGCTATCTGACTGATCAGGGAGTTCATCGAGTCAACCGTATCCTGGGCCTCGATAACGATCTGGTCTCCCAGGCTCGAGAGCGAATCGCCCAACCGCTGAAACTCGCTGGCGAGCACACTCGCTGAGCTGATTGTCTCGTTGCGCCACACATTCTCCAACGGATGGGCGGATAGACCGCGCAAGGCATCAAAGAACGCATCGATCGTCGCGTTCAATCCACCTCCCTCCGAAAATTCCCCGAACATCGTCTCCACCGAACTCAGCGTGGTCAATTCTTGAGAGATCTCCCCGTAAGAGGATTCCTGCCGAGTAACCTCGCGTTCCAGGAGTCCGTCGATCATGCGCGTAACGCCCGCAACGTCTACTCCACCTCCAGATGAAGTGACGTTGCCCAGGTTGGCTGAGGACGGGACCAACTCGATCCGCTGGCGGTGATAACCTTCCGTCGCCGCGTTGGCAATGTTGTTCCCCACAGTGTTCAATCCCGTATAGGCGGCATTGAGACCCGTCAGTCCGATCGAGAAGTTTGACATTGTCTGATCCTGTCCGTGTCCCCGGAATTGACGTTTCTCCCGGGGGACGAGAGTTAGCCTACGTGTCTAGAAATGGAGATTGACCATGGCGGCACTAGCCTGATGCCTGGCAGTGCCGGTGGCGCTATAGGTCATCATCCCTTTGCCGTCGAGACCGAAGAACATGCGCGTCAGCGACCGATTGAATCGGGCGCAGTCCGCTATGAGTACGGTCGTGAGCGCATATTCATGCTTAAGCTCAATGGCCAGAGACTTGAGTCGGCTTTGTCGTTCCGCCACAGCAATCTGCCGTTCACCCGACAGCGTGCGTTTCAGAGCCGACAGCGTCACGTCCTGGATACCGCATCCCATCTCGTCGGCCAGTTCTTGACGCAGATTCTCACGTCTTCGCTCATTGCCGAAGTGAACCTCACCCTCGCGCCGCAGATCATTCAAGAGCCGCTCCAGGCCTACGTCATCGCGCTTGATAAGCAGGCCCCTGAGGGCGTCCAACAGCGAAAGGCTGGTCTCTGTGTGCCGGATGTCTTCATCAAGCACAGTCAACAATGCGTCGACCTTCGCGACTGTTGGGATTAGTGTCATTCTCATAATTCCTTATCCATCAACTCGCCGGACGCCGGCTGGCCTTCCTGCTCCTTGAGATACTGGTAGATGTCCTGCCACAATCCAAACCCCCCTTTGGCCCCGACGTCCTGCGCCAGATAGGACCAGAACAACCCCTGAATCTGGTCGGCCGCCGCGTCCTCTTCAAATCCTGTACTTCCGATCGATTCTTTTATCTGGTCGAACAGCTTCGTCAGAAGGACCGACTCAAAATCCTTGGCCAGTTTCCGCTTTGTCTCATCCGAGCTACCTGCCAGTTCATCGAGCGTCGCGTTTGCCGCCTTTTGGCACAAGGCCATTTGCCCCATGTGCTGCAAAGCCGCGGGCAGCGCAGGGACTGCTAATGCCCCGGTGGATTCGATACCATCCATCTGCTCATCCTTACATAGTCACCAGCTTGGCTTGCAGGGCCCCAGCTTTCTTGAGGGCATTGAAGATAGCGATCAGATCTCGCGGTGATGCCCCAATCGCGTTCAGCGTTTTGGCCAGTTCGGAAACCGTCACCGCTCGCTCGACCGGAATTAGATACGCGTTCTGCTCTTCCACTCCCACAAGAGTCTCCGGAATAACCTCAGTGGACCCGGCGTCCGAAAACGGCGCCGTGGGCTGCGAAACCTGGGCCGTTTCTTTAACCTTGACCACCAGGCTTCCCTGGGAGATCGCCACCGCCGATATCCCTACGCTCTCCCCGACCACAATCGTGCCAGTCCGCTCATTGATGACCACCGCGGCCGCCATGTCCACCGTCACCTCCCTCTGCATGATCTCATCGAGAAAGGCAATGAGGCCTTTCTGGGTGATGCTGGCCGGCACTGTAACTCGGACGCCTGCGGCATCCAGAACCACAGCGCTGTCAGCATAACTCTCATTGATAGCCGCGCTGATTCGCTGGGCCGTTGTGAAATCGTTGTTCCGCAAACTCAGCGTGACGAACCGCTGGCCCGCCACCTGGTCGACAAAAGTGGCCAATTCCGATTTCTCGACGACGGCCCCTTCCGGGATTCGGCCGACCGTCTGATGGTTCTTCGACAGGGAGGCCTGTTTGCCGGCCACAGACCAGCCGCCAAGCGATACGCCCCCCTGCGCCACGGCATAGACCTGACCATCGAGACCCTTCAACGGAGTCGGCCACAGCATGGCGCCCTGAAGACTCTTGGCGTCTCCCAACGACGAGACATCCACGTCGAGACGCGAGCCTTCACGATCGAAGGGCCCTAGTTCGGCAGTCACCATTACCACGGCAATGCTGCCGCCCGTCAAATCGGCAGGAGATACTACCAGCCCTGAATCCCTCAAGATATTGGTCAGCATCTGTCGCGAGAGCAGGCCGGTGTCGCCGCTGCCGGCCAGCCCCGTCACCAATCCCACCCCGGTAAGGGGGTTGCCGCGCACGCCCAGGATATCCACAATATCCTTGATACGTTCCGCTCGGCCGATGCCCGACACGGCAAGGATCAGGAGAGTCCCAACCACGACACGCCTGACTCGATACCGTCTACTCGACCCTAATGCTCCGCTACACTTCATCGTTGCACCACTCCCAGGAAACTCGAAGAATCATCGTTCGGTCCTGTTACCACGGCCAAAGGACATCAAACACTCGTCCGAGCCATCCCGTTCGGGTATAGGGGGCGGCCACACCGGCATTCTTTGTCACAACCTGAAAATTGGCTACCTGCTCGCTCTTGACCGTGTTATCGAACGCAATATCACTGGGGCGAACGATGCCGGTAACCTCGATCCTCTGAACGTCGCCCGCAATATTCCGGTCACGCGTCCCGGTCACCACGAGGTTCCCGTTGGGTAGGATGTCCACCACTACCACGGTGACGCGGTCTACGAAGCTGCGTTCATCCTTGTAGTCCGCCTTCGATTTCAATTCGTTGGCCGAGGTCGCATCCATGGTAAACCCCGGCATGCTCGGGATGATGTCTTCGATGTTCAACCTGCCGTTGAACTCGCTGGATCTGCCCGTTTCCTTCTGCAGATCGCGCTTGGCCTTGTTGTCAACCTTGCTATCCTCTGCAATCATAATCGTTAGGATATCACCGATGTTGCGGGCCACATCATCCGCGTACAGTGTTTTCATGTTGTTGTCGCGCTTCGCCCAGATCGACCCGGCCTGAAGAAACTGCCCGATGCCAAGCACAACGGCCGCCGCCAACAACACCGTCCTTTTCGTGTCCATTTGTTCTCCTTCGTGACTTCGCTCTGTCGCACGACAAGCGTGAGTATTTCGTGGCAACCCACCTTACAGGATTGGCTCAACGGTTCCGTCGGGGTTGACTTTGCACACTATCACCCGGCGCGAGTCGTCGTTTCGCACCTTGATGACCTCTCCGGTCCGAGCTTCCTGCAAGGCCGTCCCAACCGCGGTAACCAACAGACCCGGCCGCTCAATGCGAATCACAACGGTCTCATTGCGCCGAACCACCACGTCCGATGGGACCGAGCCGACCATTGCTTCGCGTATTTCCGTGTTCGCCAGCAGCGTGCGGGTAGTCACCAACCCATAGGGTGGCTTCCAGCCAGCGGGCTCAGGCCGACCCGCAAGCGTCTTCTCAATTCTCACATTCTCAGGAGTCAAGACGGTCCCTTCGGGGATCTCGCTTGATGTCACAGCTTGGTGCGATTCATATTTCAAGCGAAATGGAATGTCCCTGAACCCAACGTCGGCGCCGTCGGCGACGACCCGAATCTTAACGGTGACAAGGCCTCTCGCGGCACCGCGCACGAACTGAGGCCTCAGTTGAATATCCTCCGCCTGTCCCCCCAGGACGAGGTCCCTGGGCTTGGCTAGCGGCATGGCCTCATAAACCAAAGAGGTCGAGGCATTCTGCCTGAGAAACTGCCGGCCCATCTCCAAGAAATCCTGACTCTCAATGATCTCTTGCTGCCTGCGGACCGTGACAGCATCAGCCCCGGTGAATCGGACGTTCTCCCGCGGGATCCCGAACGACGCGAACCGGCTCAGAATCGTAAAACGGTCGAGCACCACCTTCTGGCCCGGTGCTGAGAAACGACCCATGCCTATCTCCCTGGCCTTGGCAACCAATGGTCCGGCTCCTCGGACCACGCTGACCTGTCCAAGATTCAAAAGGTTGTCTCGAACAGTCATCTCCCGCGGAAGATGGATGTGCAGTAGAACATCGCTGTCCGAACTATCCTCAGCGGCAATGACAGCCTGAGACGAGACTGCGACTATCAGCGCACTGCAGATCCCGAGGGCGACACAAAAGACGTTACGATTCATCGTTGGATCCTATCGGCCAATGTTGTTGGTTTCACGGAGCATCTCGTCGCCGGCCCGTATGGCGCGAGAATTGATTTCATACGCTCTCTGAGCGGTAATCAGGTTCACAAGCTCATTGACCATCTGTACGTTGGATTTCTCCAGGAAGCCAGACTGAATCGCCCCGAATCCATCCTGAGCGGGGATCCCCGCGACGGCCTCGCCGCTGGCATCGGTCGGAGCATATAGATTGTCGCCCTCACTGTGTAGACCGGATGGATTGGCGAAACGGGCCAATTGAATCTGGCCGACCACGGAACGCACGCCTCCCTGGTCCGTGACATTGATGCCGCCGTCGGCTCCAATGTCCACCGATGCCACATCGAGCGGAATGGCAATGGCCGGCTCGATCGTGTAGCCCGTCATGCTGACGACCTGTCCGTTGGCATTGACCTGCAAAGACCCGTCGCGGGTGTACCGAATGTCTCCATTGGGCATTAGCACCTGCAGAAAGCCGTCTCCACGGATCGCAATATCCATGTTGCGTCCGGTGTTCCGGAATTCACCCAAGCTGAAGATCTTCAACGTGGCGGCGACACGTACCCCGCTGCCGATCTCCAATCCGGTCGGTGCATTGATGCCCGGAGCCACCTCCGTGCCGGCTTGCTTCTGTCTGGCATACAACAAGTCCTGAAACTCGATCTGGCTCTGCTTGAAGCCGGTGGTATTGACGTTGGCCAAATTGTTGGCGATCACATCCACCAACATCTGCTGGGCCATCATACCGGTCGAGGCCGTGGAAAATGCTCTGAGCATGCGTGTTTCTCCTTACTCGGACACCCGATCGGCTGGGGCATCAACCCATCGCCACGCCAATCACACTACTCGTCGTGTCCTTCTTCACATTCACCAGCTTCATGTTGGCCTCGTACATGCGTGAGACCAAGATCATGCTGACCAATTCTTCAACCATCTTGACGTTAGAGGCCTCCTTGAAGCCTTGCCTGACAACCACATCCTCAGCATCTCGCGGCTCAGCGCTGTTTGGGGCCGTGAAACAATTGAGCCCGGCCGCAGTAAGCTGATCTTCCTTGTCAGTGAAATCGACGATCTTGAATTGGCCAACCACTGCGCCGGCGGCACTGATCCGCCCATCCTGGCTGACGGTAATCCGCGAAACGTCCGTCGCGCTAGGAATCGTGACCGGCCCACTCGCCCCAGCCACCACCCGCCCCTCGAAATCGACGATCTGCCCGTTTTGATTCGCCCGGAACACGCCGTGGCGCGTATACAGCGGCCCATCGGGGGTCTCTATGACAAAGAACCCTTTTCCATGGAGCGCCACGTCCAACGTTCGGCGTGTCTCAATCAGGTACCCTTGAGAGAGATCTAGGTCACTGTTTGACGATGTCTCATTGTTGGTCTCAGCGGCCAGGCTCTTCGTGAACGAGCTGCATCGCCGCTTATAACCCGCCGTGCTGACATTGGCCAGGTTGTGCGCAATGACATCGAACTCTCTTGATAGAGCATTGAGACTCGCACTGACTTGGGCTGTCGTGTCCACCGTATCACACCCCTTGTGTTACGTCGAGTTCCCTGCCGCGACTTGAAGACTCTCCTGGGTCGAATGCGGGCCCTCATCATCACTCTCGCTGTTTCGTGAAGACATTACATTGGTGATCCGCACCAGAGCATCGATATCCACCTCACTGAGACCTGTCAGCTCCACTGCAATCGACGCCATGTCCTTGGTTGACCGCCCGTGTCTGACCTGCCCAACGTTCTCGACAATACACCCACTATTGCTTTCCCCGTCCTCCTCATTCCCCGCCGCCATCCTGGCGAGCTTGAACGCCACAACGACTCGGTCACCGGCTCGAACCTGCAGCGGGACTTCAATCCGAAGTCCCGGACCGGCCAATTCAGTCACCACCCCAGGAACAAAGACCGGCGCATCAAGCACCGACGCGGCCAGATCGCCGGCGTGATCCGCCCCCATTGGGACCTCCCGGACAAGAGGAGCTTCACTCCGCATAAACGGGAAATGCGCCACAAGCGCAGGGATGTTTACCGCCACGCGTGGAAAACGTCGCCGATTCACAAAGCGAACATGATCGCAGTGATTGAGCACGAGTCGTCGAGTCTGAGCACCGCCCACGGCCGTCGTGTCGAACTCCCAAACCGACATGCCGAAGTTGTATCGTACGCGCCAAACATCACCGGCCTGCGTTTCAACCGCCGCATGCAACTCGACAGCCAACTCGATATCGTCATTCCTAATGACCTGCGCCTGCATCGTCTCGCCATGGTGGCCGTGCTGGCGAATCAGTTCAAGGACGCTGCCCACGGGAACATCATGACTGCTCGGTCTCCTGACCTGAGCCAGTCCGGCAGGACCCTGCGAAGCCTGGAAACCCAGCTTCTCTCGCAGGGATCGCATCTCGGTCTTCAGTCGCTCGTTCTCGTCCACGGTTCGGGTCCTAAGGCATTCCGCCAAGAGCTTGGCCGCACCTCGATCAAAGGCCTCGACCGTCGTGAATACATCATGACCTGGGCCCAAACCAC